>DURJ01000181.1 GCA_012837285.1 Bacillota bacterium | reverse complement strand
TAAGTCCATGAAACCCAAAGGATCTGATGATCAGCGCAACATAGCCAATGTGTTGCTAGGTGCAGCGTTCTTGATGGCAACGTCCGCCATCGGTCCCGGTTTTCTGACTCAAACAGCTTTGTTCACTGAACAGCTTCGGGCCAATTTCGCCTTCGTTATTTTGACATCCGTAATCCTCAGTCTGGGCGCTCAACTCAACATTTGGCGCGTTATCTCCATGTCCGGCCTGCGTGGTCAAGACATCGCCAACAAAGTGCTCCCCGGTCTCGGTTATGTGGTGGCCTTCCTGGTTGCCTTGGGCGGTTTAGCTTTCAATATCGGCAACGTGGGCGGCGCCGCCCTAGGTCTGAATGTGCTCTTCGGCCTGGATTTGAAGCTGGGAGCGATAATTTCCGCTGTCATTGCCTTCGGCATTTTCTCGTCCAAAGAAATCGGCCGGACTATGGATAGTTTTACTAAGTATTTGGGCTTGCTTATGATTGCCCTCACTCTTTACGTCAGTGCCGTCACTAAGCCGCCGGTGGGCGAAGCTGTGGTGCGCATGGTAGCTCCCACTGAGGTCTCTTTGCTCTCTATTATCACCTTGGTCGGCGGAACTGTGGGCGGTTATATTTCTTTCTCCGGTGGCCACCGCCTGTTGGATGCCGGAATCATGGGGTCCGATAATCTGGAGAAGGTGAACCGCAGTGCCATCAACGGCATGGCTATCGCCGGGATCATGCGCGTGCTGTTGTTCCTGGCTGTCCTGGGCGTAGTATCCACCGGTGCCTCCTTGGACCCGGCCAACCCACCGGCCTCAGCGTTCCAGATTGGCGCCGGCATGCTGGGTTACAAGTTCTTCGGCGTTGTATTGTGGTCGGCGGCCATTACCTCGGTGGTAGGAGCTTCGTATACCTCGGTCTCTTTCTTGCGCACACTTTTTGACACCATTGAACGCAACGTACCGAAATGGATTATGGGCTTCATCGCCGCTTCCACCTTGCTGTTCGTTACCGTCGGTCGGCCAGTCACCTTACTGGTCTTAGCCGGCTCACTTAACGGCTTAATTTTGCCCCTTACTTTGGGCACAATTTTGTTTGCTTCGAAGCGAAAAGATATCGTCGGCGATTACGAACATCCTGCCTGGCTCTTAATCTTCGGCATTATTATTGTCGCTGTTACCCTCTATATGGGCATCACTTCGCTCAAAGGCATGGCAGCGCTGTGGCAGAAATAACCTAGGAGGCATAACGGATGTACGAACAACCACGGTTACTCCCGGCCGGAGACAGTGCTCTGGTGGTGGAGTTCGGCAATGAAATTGCCCCGGAAATCAATGCTCGCGTCCGGTCGTTGACAGCGGCCCTGGAAGCAGAATCCCTCGCCGGCGTGGTAGAGCTGGTGCCCACGTACAGGTCGGTCTTGCTCCACTTCAACCCGCTAGTGGTACAACCGAAGGTGCTGGAACAACATCTGCTCGATCTTATCGACAATCTGGGCGATCTGGAACTGCCGGCACCTGATGTAGCCTTCGCACCGGTCTGTTACGGCGGCGAATTCGGTCCCGATCTCGATCATGTCTGTGAGCACACCGGCTTAGGGGCGGAAGAGGTTATCCGGCTCCATACCGCCACTGATTACCTGATCTACATGCTGGGCTTCACCCCGGGGTTTTCCTATCTGGGTGGTATGGATGAGCGGCTGGCCACCCCGCGGCTGAAAACCCCACGAACCCACATTCCGGCCGGATCTACTGGTATCGCCGGTAAACAAACGGGCATCTATCCCATTGACAGCCCGGGCGGATGGCAACTTATCGGCCGTACCCCTCTCAAATTATACGATCCGTTTCGAGACCCACCTGTACTGCTGAAAGCCGGTAACTACGTTCGTTTTGTGGCCGTTAGCCAAGACGAATACGAGGAAATTGCCCACCAAGTGAAAGCCGGCACCTATCAGATTAGACAGGAACCACTGTCAGCAGGGAGGGAGGCCAAATGACACCGGTCCTTGAAGTAATCGCTCCCGGCCTGCTAACCACCGTTCAAGACCGCGGTCGCCACGGCTACCAAGCCTTTGGTATGCCAGTGGCCGGGGCCGTAGATGAGTACGCCTTGCGCATCGCTAACATCTTGGTAGGAAATCAGGAAGGAGCCGCCGCTCTGGAACTGACCCTGCTCGGCCCTCAACTAAAAGTGCTGGCACCCATCAAGCTGGCCCTAACCGGGGCCGATTTAGGGGCCGAAATTAACGGGCAAGAGTTCCCCCGCTGGGAAACGGTAGCGGTTAAATCCGGCGATGAGATTGCCTTCACCGCTGCCAAAAGCGGCTGCCGGGCTTATCTGGCCGTGGCCGGTGGGATTGATGTGCCGGAGGTTATGGGCAGCCGCTCCACCTACCTGCGCGGTAAAATCGGAGGACTGGACGGGCGGGCCTTGAAAGCCGGCGATCACATTGCCGCCGGCTCTCAGCGAGAAAAGAACATCCCGTCGGGAACCCGATTAGCCCCAGCCTTGATCCCAACGTATCAACCCAAGATAACTCTCCGGGTTATCCTGGGCCCACAGGAAGATCATTTTACTTCAGCCGGACAAGATACCTTCTTGCAGTCTGAATACGCTGTGACTACCGAAGCCGACCGGATGGGATATCGCCTAGAGGGTCCCACCATTGAACACTTGGCCGGAGCCGACATTATCTCCGACGGCATCCCGCTAGGCGCCGTCCAAGTTCCCGGGCACGGGCTACCCATTGTTATGCTGGCGGATCGGCAAACCACCGGCGGTTACCCGAAAATAGCTAATGTGTGCAGTGTAGATCTTGGCCGAATCGGCCAAGCTAAACCCGGGGACAAAATCCGCTTTGAGCCCATCACCGTCAGCGAGAGCATCCAATTGCTCCGGGAACGGGAGGCCGCCTTAAAAGAGTGGGCCGAATCCCTGCCCGCAGCCAGCGGCCGCACCTGGCAGTTTCGCATCAGCATTGCCGGCGAAACCTTTGCCACTCAGGTGGAAGAAGTAGAGTAACATTGGGGGTGAAACAGGTGGTCAAGGTAGATCTCAATTCGGACGTAGGTGAGAGCTTCGGTGCTTATAAACTCGGTTTGGACGCCGAAGTGCTGCGCCACGTCACCTCGGCCAACATTGCCTGCGGGTTCCACGCCGGAGATTTCATGGTGATGGAAAAGACCGTGGCCCTGGCCGTAGAAAATAAGGTAGGTATCGGTGCTCATCCCGGTTTTCCCGACCTGCAAGGCTTCGGGCGACGGCAAATGAAGTTCACACGCCAAGAAGTCCAGAATCTCATTATCTATCAAGTGGGAGCCCTGGCGGCTTTTGCCCGGGCAGCCGGGCAGCCATTGCAGCATGTTAAGGCCCATGGCGCTTTGTACAATATGGCCGCCAAAGACCCGGCTTTAGCTGAAGCCATCGCAGCCGGAATTAAGGCGGCGGCTCCGGAAGCCATTCTTCTGGGTCTGGCCGCTTCCGAAATGATAGCGGCGGCCAAAAAAGCCGGGCTTAAAGTCGCCCAAGAGGTCTTTGCTGACCGCGGCTATAACCCAGACGGCACCTTGGTGCCTCGTTCCCAGCCCGGGGCCATGATCCACGACCCAAACATTGCCGTACCCCGCGTGGTTCGCATGGTAACCGAAGGGAAAGTCACCGCCATAAACGGTGAAGACATCCATATCTGTGCCGACAGTATCTGTGTCCACGGTGACAACCCCGAGGCCATTGAATTCGTAAGCAGTATCCGCACGGCTCTACAACAAGCCGGAGTCGATGTGGTTCCCTTAGCCAATGTAGTGTCTTAACAACTACATCAGCAGTAAGCGCCGGCGGTGCTCAGCCCCGCCGGCGCAACGAAGGGAGGATTTCTGTGTTGCGGGTACAAGACATGTCTGTTCAGGAATTGCGCCAAACCATCAGACGGGGTGATTTCACCTCCCCTACTCCCGGTTTGGCTCCCGGATATGCTCAGGCAAACCTGGTGATCTTGCCACAAAAGTACGCTTTCGACTTTCTCCTGTTTTGCTTGCGCAACCCAAAACCCTGCCCGGTTCTAGACGTAACCGAGCCCGGTTCCCCGGTCCCGCGTCTGGCGGCACCGGCAGCCGACCTTAGAACCGATCTTCCTAAGTATCGTATCTGGGAGCAGGGCGAGCTTAAAGCCGAAGTCACCGACATCACATCTTACTGGCGTGAAGATCTGACCGGGTTTCTCCTGGGCTGTAGCTTCACTTTTGAAGCCGCGCTGCTGGGTGCCGGTATTCCAGTCCGGCATATCGAGGAAAATCGAAACGTGCCTATGTACATTACCAGCATCCAATGTGTCCCGGCCGGCGTATTTCACGGTCCCGTAGTGGTCAGCATGCGGCCGATCCCGCCGCAGCAGGTAGTGCGGGCGGTGCAAGTTACGTCCCGTTATCCGGCCGTACACGGCGCGCCCCTACATGTGGGCGATCCGGCCGTAATCGGTATTTTTAATATTGATAAACCCGATCTTGGTGATGCCGTCACCATACACTCCGGGGAAGTGCCTGTATTTTGGGCCTGCGGCTGTACTCCTCAAGCTGTAGCCATGGAAGCCAAACCCGATTTTATGATTACCCATGCTCCGGGACATATGTTCATTACCGACCTCAAAAACGAAGAACTGGCCGCATTGTAGACGGCAGCTTGTTTGGCCCCCTGTTCTTGGCACTAATAAAGGCCCATATATTGTCATGAGCCTTTAGTAAATGTAGCTAAGAACAGGGGGTGTATTTTTTGTTCGAAAGCAGCTTGATTCTAGCCATGGCAGCTATGCGTTTTTTGGCTGGCCTGTTGGAGATCGGCGGGGCTACCTTGATGCTTCGGCTGGGTAAGGTAGAGCAAGCATTTCAGGTTAACGCCTGGCTGGGCATCATCGGGCCCACTGTCTTTCTGGTGGTGAGCAGCCTGGGCCTGGCTGGAATGATCGGCCAAGTTCCGCCCCTGAAAGTCGCTCTCCTTCTTGGTGCCGTCATCTTGATCGTACTGGCGGCAG
>DURJ01000180.1 GCA_012837285.1 Bacillota bacterium | reverse complement strand
TCCTACGTGCTTCATGGCCACAATAACACGGGATCCGGCCAACGATGCGCCTAGACCTACTTCCAGAGCCACTTTTTCATTGGTGGACCATTCGGCATAGATTTCTTCGTACGGAATTAGGTTCTCTACGATTTCCGTACTAGGCGTACCCGGGTAGGCTGCAGCAAAGGTGGCTCCGTACTCGTAGGCACCACGGGCAATGGCCTCGTCCCCAGACAGGAACAATTTCACGCTTCTTCTCCCCCTTTGGCAGATTGATCTGCTACCACCGTCCTACCATTCTCCCCTGTATCAATTCGACTAACAAAGCCCATATTCCTTTTAAATTGGCAAAAAATCCGGTTTTCAGTCTCTTACTACTTCTTGGCTGCAGCGGCAACCACACCCAAAGCAATGGACTGGAGCTTGGTTTCGTGAGGATCAGCCCTGGATACCAGTACCACCGGCGCCTTGGTGCCCACAATAATTCCGGCCGATTTTCCGGCGCCGAAATAGGTCATGGCTTTACCCAGCAAATTACCGGCCTCAATCGTCGGCACAAGCAGAATATCGGCTTGCCCGGCCACCGGGCTGGTAATGCCCTTGCGGGCTGCCGCCTCAGCACAGATAGCGTTATCCAAGGCCAGAGGACCGTCGATTAGACAGCCTTTTATTTGCCCTCGAGCTCCCATTTGGGCCAACGCAGCTGCATCTAAAGTAGACGGCATGTCCGGGTTTACCACTTCTACCGCTGCCAACGCAGCTACCTTAGGCTCGGCAATGCCCAGAGCATGGGCCACTTCCACCGCATTATACACGATTTCGGCTTTTTGTTTTAAGTCCGGGAACATGTTCATGCCGCCGTCGGTAAGGAAAAACAAGCGGTGATAGCCGGACAGTTCATACAGCATGACATGGCTCAGGACTCTACCGGTACGCAAACCGATCTCCTTGTCCAATACGGCCCGTAAAATGTCCGCTGTAGACATCAGCCCTTTCATCAATAACCGGGCCTTGCCGGAGCTTACCAACTCAACAGCACGTCGAGCACAGCCGGCGGTATTCGGTTCATCATAAATCTCCACGTCAGTTAAATCAAAATCAATCGTTGACGCCAACTCTCGAATTTGCTGTTCAGGCCCAACCAGGAGAGGAGTGGCAATCCCTAATTCCCGTGCTTCCTTTATTGCCAACAGCACTTCCTCATCAGCTGCTGCCGCCACTGAAACAGTCAGCGGCCCATACTCCCTGGCCTTCGACACTAGTTCAGCCAGGCTTGTGGTCACTCTTTCTTGCCCCCTTCTTCATTTTTAGCAAAGGTGCCCTTTTCCGAACACTGTGGGCACTTTTGTGGTTTGCACCGGCCTTCTTTCTCAAAACCGCATTTTCCGCATTTCCATACGGCCACCTGCGCCACCTCCTTTTAGCAGTTATTTCTACATGTCTTAACAGTTTTCCTTCCGAAGTTGCGGCCCAATCCTCTCGCTCCGCAGTGCCCTTAGAACGACCGACCTCGGCTCACTCGGGCCGCCCCTGAACTCGTCCCTGTGGGGCTCGACTTGCCCACCCTACAGGTGGGAATATGCATCGGCGGTATTCCCTCGCTCGCCTCGCTCTTTTAAATAAGGGCCAAGCTTCGCTTTGAGAATCGGGCCTAGCAACTCCTGTCCATTACTATTGTTTCGGATATAGCGAGCGCTAGAAATACAAAACAATCCTAACAATATGCTGGGGCTGCCATACAGCAGCCCCAGCGCCATCACTCATTTATTCTTGGTTGGCCAGTGTCCGCTCGGCTCGCTCAATGGCCAGCCGTACCATGTTCCCGCAATCGCGGGAGGTTACACCGCCAAAGCCTTCCCGGCGGACAATATCCGCCACCCCAAGTTCTTCGGCTAACTCGTACTTCAGCTTATCGGACATTACGCTCCGACGCCTTCTCGCCATTAGCCTCACCCCTTATATTAGCTGAGCGATGGTGTTATATTTTGCCCGCTGCAATCGGCGCTCATCCCAGGAAGGTTGTGCCACCGCCATGTATGTCTGTGCGGCATGGGGCATTTCACAGAAAACAGAAACGGCAAAGCCCCTTATTGTCATCCTGAGCCACCCTTATTGTCATCCTGAGCGCAGCGAAGGATCTGCCGAAGCGTTAGTAGTCAAGCCCTTGCTTAAGACGGGGCTCCTTTCACTTGGCTGTAGTGCCGGCCGCGGCCCCGGATACGGGCGTTGTCGACCGCTGTGGCTTTCGATATAATAATTGTCTTTATAAATAAGTTCCGATATCGGCACAATCTCATACCCTCGGCTGTGGAGCTCTTGGATAATTTGCGGCAGCGCCGCCGGGGTATGCTCGGCATTATTGTGAAAAAGTACGATGGAGCCCGGTTTAATCTGGCCTAATACGCGTCGGCTAATCTCCTGAGCAGTGAGATTTTGCCAATCCAAAGAATCCACGTCCCATTGAATGGCAAACAGGCCCAAATCCTGTACTACCGTCAGAACAGTATTGTTATACTCCCCAAACGGCGGCCGAAATAACAGCGGTTCTTGCCCGGTAAGCTCACGGATGCGGGCGTTAGTTGTTTCCAGTTCCTCGTATACTTGTTCCGCTGTTAGAGAGTTTAGATGTGGATGCGTAGCCGAATGGTTCCCCAACTCATGTCCGGCCGCGGCGATTTGCTTCGTCACTTCCGGGTATTTTTCCATCCAAAAATCCACCAGGAAAAAAGTGGTTTGGATTTTATGCTCATTAAGAATATTCAGGAGAAGCGGAGTCTTGTCGGCGCCCCAAGCGGCGTCAAAACTAATGGCTACTCTCTTCGCCGCCGTCTCAACACAATAAATCGGTACCAGGCGGGTAGCGGGAGCCAGTGCCGACAAATAGCTCACCGATTCGCTCACGGCAAAACCAAGGGCCAGCATCAGCACCACCGCCGCCGCTAGCACCCGGGGCCAAGAAAAATACATCACCCTCACTATGTTCCCCTCCCCTCGCTCCCTACATAATATGTTAGCGACGGCCAAAGAGAACACGGCTAGGCGTCAACCCTCTTGGGCTGCTTCTTCACTGAAAAGACACAGATCAATAAGATCGGTCATATGGCGGAGAACAAAATTCGGCTGCTCTGCCAGCACCAGCCGGGGCGGAACCACGCTCCACCCAACAGCCGCCGTGTAGGTTCCGGCCGCCCGGGCCGAGGCTATATCCAAGGGACTATCACCCACCATCAGTGTATTCTCCGGCTGTCGGTGCAAGAGTTCCAGTGCCTTTAGCACCGGAGCCGGGTGCGGTTTATGTCGGTTGGTATCTTCCGGAGTTACCACCACCGCCATATATACGTCTAAATCAAATAGCTTCAGTCCCCGCAGGGCTAGGTGTCGGCGCTTCCCTGTTACCACCCCCAGCTTGCAGCCGGCTGATTTGAGTGCGGTGAGAGTCTCTTTGACCCCGGGGAACAATCTCGTGGTAGTATCGTGTCGTGATTCGTTATACTCCCGGTATGTTTTCAGCATAGCATCCACTTTGTCCGCTGCGTACTCGCGCAATATGTCCACCAGGGGACGACCGAAAGTGCGCGCTATCTCTGTCTCCGAAACAGCCCGACCCAGATGAACCTTCAGCGTATGTTGAAAGGAATCAATAATAAGTTGGTTAGTGTCAATAAGGGTCCCATCCAAGTCGAAAAGGACACAGCTTATGTGGCTCATCAATCTATCTCTCCCTCTCCCCAGATCCAAAGTCATCTTATCTTAGCACACATTAGGTACCAAAAGAAAGCCGGTTGGCCGCCCCAAGTGAGGCTGACTGTGGTCGTAACCAACGATAATTTCCTTTTCTGTAACCCACTTGTTAAGTAACTGTGATATTATGAAAGTGAACTTGAGGGGACAAGTTCCGACACTAAGGCTCGATGGGAGAGAAGAACCGTGTTACCACCGACTAAGAAATACGCCACCACCATTACCGTCGTCTTATTGGGTCTGGCTCTGTTCTTCCTCTGCTCTTGGACCCTAGCGGCTAGTATCGTGGGAAACCGGGCCACTTCTGACGAAACCCTGGCTAATCCACTGCCAGCGGAGTCAGTAATAACACAACCAGTTGACACCGAAGCTTCACCGCCTGACCCCAGCCAAGAAACGCCACCGGCAGATGTTCCCTCTGATGGTACCGACAAAGAAATCACAGCAGAAATCTCACCCCCAGCCGGTCCCACCCAATCGCCAATTAAGGCTGAGTACCAGCCTATTTTCCCCCCTGAGCCCTACTCATTAGAAGTACTGCGCGGCCAAAACGGAACCGATAAACGAATCGCCCTTACCTTCGACGATGGGCCGGATCCCCATTGGACCACCCAATACCTGGCTGTGCTTAAGGAAAAACAGGTCCCGGCCACCTTCTTCTTTATCGGCAATCTCATCGCTAAACATCCGCAGATAGTTCAGGCCGCCATTGCCGACGACCATGAAGTGGGTGTCCACTCCCATACCCATAGGAAACTAACGAGTCTAAAAGAAGCGCAAATAAGACAAGACCTGGTGGACGCAGCCCACACACTGTATAATGTTACCCAACAGACAGTCGTATATTTTCGTCCTCCTTACGGTGCTACTAACAGTACAGTAAACAATATTGCCCACGGCTTGGGACAAACTGTAGTCACCTGGAACGTGGACCCGCGAGATTGGGCAACTACAGACTCCAACCAAATAGTCAATCAAGTACTGCGCCAAGTGCAGGCCGGTTCCATCATCCTGTTACACGAAGGAAAAGCCCAGACTCTCCAGGCCTTGCCTACTATTATTCAGCGGTTGCGCCAAGAGGGTTATGAGTTCGTCACTGTGTCGGAGTTGTTTAGCTTCAGGCCCAGTGAATCTATTCCGGTCTCTACTGCGCCCACGGCCGATTCCGTGCCCGCTCCCGCGGTGCCTGCTGACGAGGCCAAGCCAAACGCCCCGGCCAGTGAAGCCACCGGCTCGACTAAAATTAAACCAGCCCCGGTCCCACTGGAAGCTGCTACACCTACTGACGGTATCGAACCGACCACGAATCCTTAATCGGGTACGCGCCAAGAGCTGTGCTAAGAGCAGCTCTTTTTTGTTTTTCCCTATTTGTATCTGCCCCTGGTACCAACGCCGAGCCATAAGTTATACTAAAAGAGGATTTATCTAGCTGAACCCGGTAGGCCGTGTATACAGTCATGATGGTATGGAAGATAGTCATCCAATGCGAAGCGAAGGATCGAAATCAAAGGTAGGTGTTACCCTTGGCCAACCCACACATTCTCCACGTAGACATGAACGCCTTTTTTGCCGCCTGCCACCAAGCCCAAGAGCCTGCCCTCAAGGGTAAACCGGTGCTAGTAAGCGGCGACCCTTCCTCCCGCCACGGCATTGTCCTTACTGCTTCTTACGAAGCACGCCGCTTTGGTGTAAAAACTGCCATGCCCACAGCTCAAGCATTGCGCCTTTGCCCACAAGCTCTGATCGTGGCACCGAATTTTAGGCTCTATTCTTTCTATTCCAAGCAAATCATGGCCATCTTAAATTCTTTTACGCCCCTGGTGGAGCAGTATTCCATCGACGAAGCCTGGCTGGACGTTAGTGGCTGCGAGAATCTGTTCGGCCCAGCGGACAACATTGCTCGGGAAATCAAACAGAAAATCAAACACCAACTGGATCTGTCCTGCTCTATCGGTATTGCCCCCAGCAAAATCTTAGCCAAAATGGCATCGGATCTGGAAAAACCGGACGGATTGGTGATCATTACTGCTGATAACATTGCCAGCCGGATCTGGCCGCTGGCGGTGGACAAACTGTTTGGGGTCGGACCGCAAACAACAGCAGCTCTGAACAGCCTGGGTGTGTTTACTATCGGTGATTTGGCCGGTTTCCCGCTAGCAGTTTTAAAGCAACGCTTCGGTGCCTATGGACCGTACTTGGCCCAACTGGCCCAAGGCCAAGACCACAGCTCAGTTGATCCCAACCCCGATACGGCCAAATCCATCGGCAATTCCATTACCCTGCCCCAAGATGCCGAAACTGCCGCCGAGATTGAAACAATATTGTTAGCTCTAGCCGAAGAGGTAGGAACTCGATTGCGACGCCGCAACTTAAAAGGCAGCACCATTACTGTAAGCGTAAAAACCCCTGACTTTAGGCTGATAACACGATCCCGCACCTACCCAGAGGCTACTAATCTTACTGAAACCATCTACCGACGAGCCGGTGAGATCTATCGCCAACATCTCCAAGGACAGCGCGTACGACTGGTGGGTGTCACCGTCAGCAACATCACCGCCGCTAGCGCCGGTACCCAGCTTAGCCTGTTTCCCGCCAGCGAAGATGACAAGCGCGCCCGCCTAGCCCAGACTGTGGACCAGGTACGAGCGCGTTTCGGCGACCGATCTTTGGTTAGAGCCCGGCTCTTACATGGGCCCCAGTTGCCGAAAAAATAGTGCGGCACTACTCCGACACCAGCCTAGCTACCAGTACCTTGAACTCGGTCAATGAGTCCTTGCCCCAACCCAGTTTAGTCTCCTGCACTAGACCGGCTTTGTCTACAAAGAAAGTCACCGGCAGTCCTTCTACATCATAGTCCCAGAATATATTGAGCTGTTCGTCCCAGACTACATTTGCTGCTACTGGGTAGCGGTCAAAAAACGCCCTTAGTTCGCGCTCCCGGCCGCCGATGACAAAATAAAAGTCCAGGCCTTGCTCCTTAAATCCCTCCAGCTCCGGCTGCAACTGCAACACCTCTTGCACACAGCCGCCTCACCCCGGAGAGAAAAAGCTTATTATCGCCGGCCTCCCCGAATCGGACTTGAACTCCACTTCTTCACCGGTGAGAAAATCTTTGCCGGCAAAAGCTGCCGCCCTCACACTGCCACCAAGGGCAGGATCCCAGGATTCCTCCGATGTCTCGTCCCCATTCGGCACCGGCCCTGATAGGTCTTCCATTGGCGGCTCAATTGCTTCCTTTCGACCACACCCGGCAACAGTCAACGCCAATACCAGCAAAAGCACTACTATCACCCAACTGTAACGCTTGGCCACCTTTCTTCCACCCTCCTGCCCTAGCCTAAATTACGAGACCTTCAGTATAACAGACTCTCTACCTTGGCTTACTAAGCTATGGACATCTTTGTCCATTCCTTGTCTATAAAGGACAATCTTTTTGGGCAAATTAACTTGCCTTGGTTGTATCTAGTCCCCGTTTCACGTCATGGCCACAAAAACTGTTCTTTGTAGTCATCCTGAGGGCTTTGCCCGAAGGATCTTGAAAGATTCCTCAGTACTTTGCTCCTTCAGAATCACGGACAATATACTTCATTTGTCGTACTACGGGCATCGCTGGGCATTCGATAACGCCATTTACCCCTGAATCGACACCC
>DURJ01000179.1 GCA_012837285.1 Bacillota bacterium | reverse complement strand
GTCCCTCACCCACACATTCTCGCAGCCGTTGATCCATCTGACTCCCCTCCTAACAAAAATGATGGATGACTCGGCTTATATGATTATATGAAAACTGTGTTCTTATAGCTTCTCTTTGTGACGAAGTTTTCCTGCTTCAGCAGCAAAAAGTTGGAAATAAGCAGCAGGCCAGGCTTAACCCGAAAGGGGGGATTAAAATAATCTGTAAAACTAACCCGTTCGGGGAATTGCCACCGCCATTTCAGAAGTATAGCATGATATTTGAGGTGACGGATAGTATGGACGGCTGAACTGCAGGTGGGGTCTCTTCAAGGCGCAGGCATGTTACTTACCAACGAGGCAGGGGGAAGACCGATGAACTATCAAGTTCCTAACATAGGGCAATCATCTCTCGGCATGGCTGAAAATGTGGCCGGACTGCTGACCTATTCGGCCGGTATTATTGCGGGCATCTTCTTTCTAACGCTGGAAAAAGAAAGCCGGTTTGTTAAGTTCCACGCCATGCAATCCATTCTATTTAGTCTGGCATATCTGTCCGTGGCGCTGGCCCTTCGCGTTGTACCCGTGCTGGGCCGAATTCTTTACATGTTGCTGACACCCCTGGGACTGATCGTGTGGATTGTACTGATGATCAAGGCCTACCGCCACGAATATTTCGAGTTGCCACTGATTGGAGAAGTGGCCCGAACGCAATTACAGAATAATCGAAAATTATAATACAACCACTGTCGGTAATCTGCCGTGCGCACTTAGTGAATTGAAACGGTAGCAATAATTTGATAGCCATGCGCAATGAAACAAAAGCATTTTGGTGTGGTTAAGGGATAAAATGGGGAGGAACGGAAGGAAGCTTATCGGATGTCATAAGAGCAGGGAGTAGGAAGGTTAACAAACCAAGGAGGGACGGTCCCATGAAAAAGTTGCGACTGTTGTTGGCTTTATTTCTGCTTGTTATTCTGGTAACCGGATGTGGTGGCGGCGGGAAGACCGAAAGCGGAGAAGCAGTTATCGGCAAAGACAAAGGGGAAGTAACTGATGAGTTGGGCAAGACTACTATAGGTTCCGATGCTGACTTACCGAAATCGTATCCTAAAGACCTGGTACCTTTGTTGAAACCTGTGGAGATAACTTCCGTATCCGAGAGCCACGGGGAAGGAATAGTTGTTGTTTTTCTATCTAAAGCAGGAGTGCAAGAAGCGGTTGAGTATTACAGCAAGGTTATGGAAGGTGCAAGCGACAAGCACGTGACCAGCGACAGCGACTTTGGTCTCGTGGGCGGCATAAAAGCCAGCAAACGAATTGCCATCAGCATTACTGCCGTAAACGAAGATGGTTTCAACAGTGTCATTTCAATTAACATAGAATAGGGTGACAGGCACCTGGGAAAAGGTTCCAGGTGCCTGTCACCTTTACATCACATCTCTATCATTTCCCCTGTTTCCACATAGAAAACGCGCTCACCTATGTTAGTGATGTGATCGGCCACCCGCTCCAAGTAGCGGGACACAAGAAGGAGCTGAACTGCCTGGTCGATGGTGCTGGGATCCCTCTTCATGAAGTCACATAGTTCGTCGTGTAGCATCTCATAGAGGCGATCAACTTCGTCATCGCTCTTGAGCATTTTCTCGATCAGATCCAGGTCGCGGGAGACGAAGCCCTCCAGTCCTTCTCGTAGCATTCTGGCTACGGCTCGTTCCATTTTGGGAATGTCGATCAGCGGCTTAAAGAACGGTTTGTCCGGAAGTCTACGCACGATTTTAGCGATATCGACTGAATAGTCACCTACCCTTTCCACATCGCTGGCAATAGCGATGGCGGCGAAAATACGCCGTAGGTCCTTGGCGGCCGGGTGCTGGGTTGCGATCAGTTCGATGCATTTTTTCTCAATGGCAAAACGCATGTTATCCACGATATCGTCACGGGCGATGGTTTCGTTGGCTAGGTTCAGGTCACGCTCAGCCAAGGCGATGAGGGCATTTCCCAGCATGGACTCGGCTTCTTTGCCCATGGCAAGAAGCCTGTCATCCAGTTCGCGCAACTCTTGGCCAAAAGCTATCCGCGGGCTGGCCATTCTTGTGTTCCCCCCCGTAAGTTATTGAAGCAGACAACTACCCTATTTTGCCGGTTACATAGTTTTCGGTCCGGATGTCTTTAGGATTGGTGAATAGTTCGTTGGTCGGTCTGTATTCCACAATATTCCCGTCCAGCATGAACATGGTGTAGTCCGAGGCCCGGGCAGCTTGCTGCATGTTATGGGTGACAATAATAATGGTGTAGCGTTCGCTTAGCGACTGCATCAGGTCTTCGATGGTGTGCGTGGAGATGGGATCCAGGGCGGAGCATGGTTCATCGAACAAGACTACATCGGGCGCTGTGGCGATAGCCCGGGCGATGCACAGTTTTTGCTGGTCGCCCAAAGACAGGGATAAGGCTGATTGGTTTAGGTGATCTTTCACATCGCGCCACAGCCCTACCGCTTTGAGGCTCTCTTCCACTGTCCGGGCCAGTTCGGTGCGGTCGGTGATTCCGCGGACTCGCGGTGCCGCGGCCACGTTGTCGAAAATGGACAGGGGAAAGGCCACCGGCCGCTGAAACACCATGCCAATCTTGGCCCGGAGCCAGATCAGATCCACCTCGGGGTCGTAGACATTCTTCCCGTCGAGCCGAATCTCTCCCGCTACCCTTACTCCCTCAATTAGATCGTTCATGCGGTTAATGCTGCGGAGCAGGGTTGATTTGCCGCAGCCGGAAGGGCCGATGATGGCTGTGATGGTATTGGCGGCAAAGACGGCTGAAACTTGTTTCAGAACCGGAAAGTCACCGTAAAATAATTGAAAATCCCTTAATTCTATTTTAACAGTTTTTCCAGCAAACATGCTATCTCACCTTAATTCTCTAGCCAAATTTCCCGGTGATGTAATCTTCGGTGCGCCGGTCCCGGGGGCGAGTGAATATTTCTGCCGCCGGCCCAATCTCCACCAGCTCGCCCAGGTACAGGAAGGCCACGTCGCTGTTGATCCGGGCGGCCTGCATAGAGTCGTGGGTGACTAGAATAATCGTATAATGTTCTTTCAACTGGCGCAGGGTTTCTTCGATGCGAAAGGTAGACAGCGGATCCAGCCCGGAAGTAGGTTCGTCCAGGAGGATTACCTCCGGCTCCACCGCCAACACCCGGGCCAGGGCCAGGCGTTGCTGCTGCCCGCCGGACAGGTGTTGGGCCGGCGAGTGCAAGCGGTCTTTTATTTCTTCAAATATGGCCGCGTCTACCAATGCTTTTTCCACCATAGCATCCAGCTTGGTCCGGGAGCGGATTCCTTTCTTGCGCGGTCCGTAAGCCACGTTGTCGTAGATAGAAAGGGGTAGCGAGACCGGCAAGGCAAACACCATCCCCACCCGTCGCCGCAGCTCGGCTACATCCACACCGGGGCCGTAGACGTCATTACCGTCCAGCAGCAGTTGCCCGGTGTATTTAGTGCCCACCACGCGGTCATTAAGGCGGTTGAGCGCCCGGAGCAAAGTAGTCTTACCGCTGCCGGTGGGGCCCATTATGGTAAGAAGGGAGCTACGTTTCACGGCCAAATCCAGGGAATGCAAAGCTTCGGTCTGGCCGTAGAAGAAGCTGAACCCGATAGCTTGGATCTTATCGGGAGAGTCGGCCACAACTGGTGCAGACACGGGCTTCATCTCCTTTCATTCCGGCGGACCACAATGCGGTTCATTACCAGGTAGGCTGACATATTAACCAACAGAACGGCGATCACCAGTACGGCGGCGGTGCCATAAGCGTTACTAAGAGATATCCCTTCCCGGGCCAAGAGATAGAAATGAACCGGCAACGTGCGCACCGGGTCAAAAACAGACCGCGGAATCCGCAAAGAAGATCCGGCAGTGAAGATAACTGCTGCTGTTTCTCCCACCGCCCGACCTACAGCCAAGATTATGCCGGTTACCATACCCGGCAAGGCCAATGGCAGCACCACCGAGGTCACTGTCTGCCATCTGCTGGCGCCCAGGGCAAAACTAACTTCACGATAAACATCCGGTACTGTGCGGATGGCTTCTTCCGACGTTCTCACCACGGTAGGCAAGATCATACTGGCCAGGGTCAGCGCTCCAGACAACATGGACCAACCCATATTCAACCGAATCACAAAGAAGAGAAAGCCAAACAAGCCAAAGATAATCGAGGGTATACCGGCCAGACTTTCGGTGCCGAACCGTACTATTTTCGAGAAGGTGCCTTCGCGGGTGTATTCGGTCAGGAAAATGGCCGTCCCTACACCCAGCGGTGCAGCAATGACAACACTGAGCAGGGTTAGGACCACAGTCCCGACAATACTGGGCAAAATACCGCCCTCGCGTCCCATCTTGGTGGGTGAGCTCAAGAGGAAATCAAGGCTAAGCACAGGAAGTCCTTGTATTATAATGTAGCTTACAATAAAAACCAATACGGCGACGGCCAGCAGTGCCGACAGGCGGATCAGCGTCAGCATCACTTTGTCTTCCCGGGGCAGGCGCCGGCCGGTGGCAGAAGTATGCATCGGGCTATTTCCCCCTCACTACAGCTCTGGCGGTAAGATTAAGAACACTGATGATCACAAACAGCACTACTCCGGTGGCAAATAGGGCCTGCCGGTGCAAGCCGGTGGCGTAGCCCATTTCCAGTGCGATGTTGGAGGTCATGGTCCGCACCGGATCCAAAAAGGAAGTGGGAATAATGGTAGAGTTGCCGGCTACCATGATCACCGCCATAGTCTCCCCCACAGCCCGGCCCATGGCCAAAATAGCGGCGGCCAGTATCCCTGGCCGGGCGGCCGGCAAAACCACCATTTTCACCGCCTGCCAGTCGGTGGCGCCTAGGGCCAGCATGCCTTCGCGATAGGCCGGCGGGACGGCCCGCAGGGCGTCGTAGGAAACGCTCACCATGGTGGGCAGAATCATTATGCTGAGCACCAGCGCTGACGCCAGCACCGAAAAGCCGGGGCCACCGAAGTAGTTTCTGATGAACGGAACAATGAGAGTCAGGCCGATGAAACCGAACACCACCGAGGGGATCCCAGCTAAGAGTTCAATGGTGGGTTTTAACAACAGAGCTGTTTTCCTCGGGGCAAATTCCGACAAATAGATGGCACAGCCCAAACCCAGCGGCAGCCCGATCAGCAAGGCGCCGGCCGTTACCAAGAACGAACCGACGATCATGGGGAGGATGCCCAGCACCCCTTTACTCGGTGCCCAGCGGGTGCCGGTTAGGAATTGCCAGAGCCCCACTTGGGTGAAGGCCGGTAATCCTTCTTTGAAAATGAACACAATAATGAGCCCTAAAATGGCCACCGAACTAAGACCGATCAGGGTCAACAGCGCTTCTACTAACTTTTCTTGATTACGCACCGGTATTCCCCCTCAAAAACGCCGCCAAACCGGCCGGCAGAGCCGTTACTTTCCAGTTACCAAGCCTTCCTCTGCCAGTAGGTTTTGGCCGTGATCACTTAGCACAAAATCGATAAAAGCCTGACTGGCCGGGTCCAGCTTTTGTCTAGTTAGAAAGAGAAACGGTCGAATTAAGGCATACTCTCCTGTGCGACAGTTGGCCAGAGTAGGCTTTACGTTATCCACTTCAACGGCTGTTACTCTGTTATCCACCAGACCCAACGATATGTAGCCGATGGCATTTCGATCCTGAGCGATGGTTTCGCGCACAGCGCCGTTGGAATCCTGTACTATGGCCCGAGCCGCTACATCGGTACTACCCATGATCAGATCGTCAAAAGCAGTGCGGGTTCCGGAACCTTCTTCTCGACTCACCACATGGATACGTCCGCCGGTTCCGCCCAGGGCCGACCAGTGGGACACGGTACCGGCGAAAATGGCCCGGATTTGGCCTGAACTCAGACTGCTAATTGGGTTTTGCGGATGCACCACCACCGCTAGAGCGTCGTGGGCAATAGGTATGTCAGTGAGCTCTTTTTCCGCTTCAGCCGGCTGTCGGGACAACATACCAATCTGAGCGGCTCCGTTCAGAACGGCCCGGCCGCCGGCACTGGAGCCGCCGCCCTGGACATTAACGGCGGGACGGTTCGGATACTGCTTAGCATATTCCTCAGCCAGCATTTCGGCAAAAGGCTGGACCGAGGTGGATCCGGCAACAGTGATGGATAAGCTCGAAGTTCGGCCTCTGGGCCTGCGTCCGCCCAACACGATACCAAAAGTAACTACGATCAGCACCAGAGCCAGCGCGGCCAGGCCAAAGCGATGCCGGCGGCCGCTTAATTTGCCCGCTGGGGTCACTGTGGGAACCGAATCGTTAGCAGCTACCATCTGGCTAATCACCGCCCTGAGAGTTTCTGACCGACTGCAGCACCTGTCCATGGCTGTTTCGGCAAGCTAATCAAGCAAAGAACACCATTCGACATCTATTAGCATATCTCCTTCAAAGCAGCAGCCACCTGGCAATGTTAACCAGGTGGCTGCTGCCCTTTATTTATCCTCACCGCCAACTGTTCTTATAGTTGCGTTTCCGTTTGGCTGTTTTGCCTCGGGCACGTCTACTCCTACTTCTGGGGTAGGTGCTTCTTCTTAGGGGTTCTTCGGCTGTAAGTGCTATGGGGGTAGTATCGGGCTCTTTCGTCAGCAATTTTAGAGCGGCGGCCAATAGCAGGACGGAATCGGTTTCATCCAGCAAGGTCTCGGCCAGGGATTTATAGCTTTCGATGCCATTTGACTCTATCGTTTGCAGTAGCCTTTCCACGGTGAGCCGTTGCTGGCCTTCAATGGCTTGGGTTAAGGTCGGTACCGGGCGCCGAACAATCTTGCGCTTGATAAGGTGCTCGATGGTTCGTAGCTGGTTCATTTCTCGTGGTGTCATAAAGGTAATGGCTTCACCGGCTTTCCCGGCTCGGCCGGTACGGCCGATGCGATGCACATAGCTCTCTGGATCCTGAGGGATATCGAAGTTAAAGACATGGGTTACTCCGCTCACATCCAAGCCACGAGCGGCCACATCGGTAGCCACCAAGATCTCAACAGCTCCGTCGCGAAAGAGGCGCATAACAGTATCCCGTTGGGGCTGAGTCAAATCACCGTGGATACCGTCGGCCGAGTAGCCGCGTTTGCTCAAGGCCTCAGCCAATTCGCTCACCCGTCTTTTAGTCCGCCCAAAGACAATAGCCGAATCAGGATTATTAACATCCAGCAGTCGGCAAAGGACGTCAAACTTCTGGCCTTCTCTCACTTCGTAGTAGTACTGCTCGATGCTAGGCACGGTCAGCCCCTTAGACTTAATGGTTATGATTTCCGGCTGCTGCATGAATTGCTCCGCCAGGTCTTTAATGGCTTGGGGCATGGTGGCCGAAAACAGCATGGTTTGATGCTGGGGTGGAATCTCCTTCAAGATAGCCTTAATGTCATCGATAAAGCCCATGTTCAGCATTTCATCAGCTTCATCCAAGACTACGGTCCGGATTTGGTTGAGACGTAAAGTTCGACGGCGCAGATGATCCAGCAAGCGACCGGCGGTGCCCACAACAATATGTTGGCCTTTGGCCAGAGCTCTGATCTGCCGGTTAATGTCCTGGCCGCCGTACACAGGCAAAGTGCGAACCTGTTT
>DURJ01000178.1 GCA_012837285.1 Bacillota bacterium | reverse complement strand
AGGAGGTCGCTAAGTAAATCACTGAGTATCTGGGCCGCCTTTAGCACTACTGGCCCGCATTTTTCTCTGTTGTTTGGGTCGCGGAGATCGCGGCAATGCAAGGACCCCAGCTCTTGTTCCGCTTGCCGGCAGAATTTTTCGCAACTGCCTTTTAGCTTTGGATTACGCGGATCATCCGGCCGTCGTCCGTACCTATGACCCAGAGCCACGATACCGCCGGCCACGGCACCGCACAAGTCTTCTACCCCGGCACCACCGCCGAAGCCGCCGGCTAGCCGGTTGCCAAGTTCCAGTTCCTCTGGGTCGATACCCACTTTGTGGGCGTAGGCTTGCCAAACAGCTTCAGCGCAGTTGGCTCCGGCTAAATAGATGGCCTGAGCTTGTTGTGCCATTTTGCTCATTTTGGCTTCTCCCCTTTCGATCTTGCTGTTCTAACCTAGCTTATTACAAAAACTGAGTTCTGGCCACACTGTCAGCATAAAAACGGGGCCGCAACGGTGTTGCTAAGGACGCCACCTATTGGGCAGGTCTTATTCCGATACCCCCTCGCCAACGTCGGGGATCTGCAGACGGCCGACTTTGCCGCTGACACCGGTGACGTTTTTTACAGCCATATTGACCTGGCCGTATTCCTCCAGACTCTCTTGTAGTTCGGGTAGGTTCTTGCGGGGAATGATAATGTTTAAGACTAAACGATCCTTCCCTTGCAGCCCGTACCCTAGTCCAGTAGCCACGGAGTAGCCTTTGTCTCTAAGCCGGTCTGCTACATTCTTGCCTTCCTTCGGATGTTTGTACACAGTGACTTCCAGCAAGCCCACGGCTAATTTCTTTTCGATGAGGTTCCCCAGACTCACTCCGGCTATTCTTCCCAGAGCAAAGACCAAGATGTAGTCAATACTGGAAGATGTAGCCACCAGTCGAAAAGCATAAGCAAAGATGACGGCATCCAAAAATGTGGTCACATACACCGGGACGATGATGCGGTTGCTGAGAAAAATGGTTTTTAACGTACTTAGACCGGTGCTTATACAATTGAGACAAAAAAGTATTACTAGTTGTTGATACAAAGTCTTGTTTTCACCTCCTTTCAAATAAAATACCCCTGTCGCAAAAACAGGGGCAATCCGCTTAAATTGGTAACCCGCTTGGACACTGTGCCCTAGTATATCACACTGGCGCCCTGTTGGCAAAAATTTTGCAGCTTAAGGAAAAACCGGGGGAAAAAAGGAAATGCTATCTTATTGACGAACTTTATACCAGCAGGCTTGCGAACGAAATCTAGGGAGGAAGGAAATTGCTCCGGCTTGTTACCGACAGTTCTGCGGATCTACCCAAGGAACTGATTCAGAAACATGAGATCGAGGTGGTGCCCCTTAAGGTGCTGGTGGGCGGTAAAGAGTACACCGAAGGGGTTGATATTACCCCGCATGAGTTTTACCAACGGATGTTTGCAGCCAGTACTCTACCTAAGACATCGCAGCCGTCGCCGGCAGATTTCGCCCAGGTTTTTCGCCGCCTGTCGGCCGAGGGCGATAACATTCTTTGTCTGACCATTTCTTCTAAACTCAGCGGTACATATCAATCCGCTTGCACTGGAAACGAGATGGTTGGAAACAAAGCTGTTGTGTTCGATACTTTGGCCGGCTCTTTGGGCCACGGGCTCCAGGTACTTAGAGCGGCAGAATTGGCGGCGACAGGCAGTTTGCTTGATGATATCGTTAAGGAGTTGGAGGTTTTTCGAGCGGACATGACCATCCTGATTCTGCTGGATACCCTGGAGAACATTGTAAAGGGCGGCCGGCTCAGCCAGTTTCAGGGTTCGTTGGCCAAGGTCCTGAATATTAAGGTGCTGTTGGAAGGGGTTGAAGGCGCCGTTGAGCTCAAGAAGAAAGTGCGGGGCCGAAGGCGATTTCTCAACCAAGTCATTGAGATTATCGGTGAAAGAAGAAGCGATCTGGCCCAGCGGACTTTCGGCATCACCCACGTGGATAACCTAGAAGACGCGAATTTCTTAAAAGATGCTATCTTGACGGAGTATAAGCCTAAAGATGTGATTATAAATACCATGGGATCCACCATGGCCACTTATGCTGGGAGAAACGGCATGATTGTGTCTTTTTAAGCTAGACAGCGCCGGCACTTGGAAACACTCCAAGTGCCGGCTTTTTCGTTCTTATCAGGGCAATAGCGATGCAGCCTTAGTAGTACGCTCTATTTCTGTCTATAGCTGTTTGGCTTCTAGTCCTTTATGTCTGTTATAAGTCTGCTGTGATTTACTTAGCTGGAATCTGGTCGTCACCGGTGATGCGCTTATCAACCTTAAGGATGTGGTTTTCGATCCAGGTGACGACAAAATCTAAAATGTT
>DURJ01000177.1 GCA_012837285.1 Bacillota bacterium | reverse complement strand
GTCAAGTTTGGTGGGTCGGAAAACATATATGTACCGATGGAGCACCACGAGTATAGCGACAGCGCTACAATCGGAAATCCGTTCCGTGGCACTCCTGAGAAAGGGTTAGCATTGTTCGAGAGAGAGGCTGAACATCTGGCAGCTTTCCTGGAAGAAGTGAAGAAATTCCCCTTTGTTGTTAAGGACGAAGACCGCCAATTCCCTGATAGAGCGTAAACTCAAATAGATGTATTGCTGGAAGGTATTACTGCATTCCGGCAATACATCTTACCTAAACTGGAGAACTGCGAATCATCCATGATGCATGTCGGTGTATGGTTAGCAGTTTCTTCTCTTAGTTGAAACAACTACCGAAAAACAGGAGGGGGTCATAGTGAGAAAAGTTATTCCGATTGTGGCAACACTTGATACTAAGGAAGCTGAGGCGCGATTTTTGCATCAGCTTATAGAAAAACAGGGATTTAAAGCTCCTATCATAGATGTAAGTACCAATCCTTCTCGTGCATTTGAAGCAACATATTCGTATGATAACGTATGTCGGCGTAGTGGGATAGAAGTAAGTCAGCTAGCGTCTATGCGCAGGGATCGTATGATGCAAACCATGGGAGAGGGAGCGGCAAAAATTCTAATGGAGTTGTACCAAAAACAAGAACTGGCCGGTGCAATTGCCATTGGGGGAAATCAAGGTACGGCTATAGCATCAATTGCCATGCGAAGCTTACCAATTGGCGTTCCCAAACTGATTATTTCAACGGTAGCGTCGGGATATGTTCGTCCATATGTGGAATATAAGGATATTGTAATGATGTTTTCTGTGGCTGATTTTCTTGGGGGCTTGAATACGGTTAGCCGTACTATTCTGACTAACGGGGCTGGTGCAGTAATGGGCATGGCCCAGCATGGCCGGTTGCTCAAAAAAGGAAACAAACAAGTTATTGCAATAACTGCGTTTGGAAATACAGAGACAGCTGTCACCAGGGCACGTCAGATCTTGGAGGGTAAAGGATATGAGGTCATTGCCTTCCATGCTTCGGGTGCAGGTGGATCGGCTATGGAATATATGGTTGAGCAAGGATTTATACAGGGTGTCTTGGACATGACCACACACGAACTGATTGGTGAGGTATGCGGTGATGATATCTATACCCCGTTACGCCCACGTCTTGTGGAAGCTGGTAAAAGAGGAATCCCACAAGTGATTGTTCCAGGCGCGATGGAGTATTTCTGTTTCGGGGGGCCGGATAGTATACCAGAAAAATATAAGGGCAGAAAGACCCACTATCATAACCCGTACAACACAAATGTCAGAGCGAACAGGGAAGAAATCATAAGAACAGCTGAAGTAGTTGCATTGAAATTGAATAAGGCAACTGGTCCAGTAGCTGTGTTATTACCGGTGTGTGGCTTCTCGGAAAATGGTCGACAGGGGAATGCATTATTTGACCCGGAAATGGATCTGGTACTTATAAAGACTCTGAGAAAAAAATTGAAACGCGAAATCGAAGTTATTAGTATCAAAGCTAACATTAATGACAGAGAGTTTGCTGAACAAGCTGCAGAAGTCATGATTCGACTGATGAAAAGCTGTGATGAAGAGCATGCAACCGAATCTATTTTAGATACAAACTAATACCCCGAGACTTACGCTGCCCAGGGTTAACGCCCTCTTAATTTTCCTTTGTGCTAATGGATACCAACCACATAAAATTAGTCTGAGCCCAGTAATAAAGAGAGCCTTTCATATTTCAAGCTACAGATAAGAAAAGAGCATCTTAGTGGCGACGACAAAGGCCCGTGACAGGCGACGACAAAGGCCCGTTGACAAAGCAGGATGTATATGCTATTATGATATAGAAAACGTTTTCATAAACTTGCCAAGGAAAGAGAATTGCCCAGAGTCTACAATATTAAAACGGGAGGTAATGTTGTATGGCAATAAGACATAATCTATTAGAGTGCAGTTTTAAAGATG
>DURJ01000176.1 GCA_012837285.1 Bacillota bacterium | reverse complement strand
GCCATGGAGGCGGTGAAAAAAACGCGACCGCGAACAGAACTGTCTTGGTCTCCTCCTGTACTGCGTGACTATGCAGCGGTGGATCTGTCTATATTTGAAAGTGCTCTAATCAGCTTGCTTCCATGAACAAGGGACCTGAATGCGGCCAAGCGGTGCTTTCTAAGTATAAAAGACTGTCTAGGCGGACAACTTGGTTACAGGGATAGCCCCTGCTTGCAGGGATTAGCCCTGCTGGCAGGGATCGGACTGGCTTCGGGCTAATAAATTTTAAAATTAAGCATTGAGGAGGGACTTGTTGGGTGTACGACATTATCATCATCGGCGGCGGACCAGCCGGGTTAACGGCGGGTATTTACGCCGGACGGGCTAAATTGAAGACGCTTATTATCGAGCAGCTGGCCACCGGCGGTCAGGCGGCTACAGCCGACCTAATTGAGAATTACCCTGGAGCTTTAGCCGGTAGCACCGGCCCGGATCTTTCCGACCGCATGGAAGAACAGGCAAAGTCATTCGGCTGTGAGTTTATCATGGCTGAAGTTACCGGGGTTGATTTCAGCGGCAAAGAGAAGATTGTCCACACCAGTGAGCATGAGTTCAAGGGCAAGGCAGTGATTATAGCCAGTGGGGCTACCTACCGTAAACTGGGCTGCCCGGGGGAAGAGGAATTCACCGGGCGCGGCGTGTCTTTCTGCGCCACCTGTGATGCCGCCTTTTTCGAGGACTTACCGGTGGCAGTAGTCGGCGGTGGGGACTCGGCCATTTCAGCCGCCATCTACCTTACTAAGTTTGCCAGCCACGTCTATGTGATTCATCGGCGCGACGCTCTGCGGGCCACCAAGGTAGTTCAAGACAAAGCGTTTGCCAACCCCAAAATTGAGATTGTTTGGGACAGCGTAGTCCATGAGATCATAGGCAGTGACACCGTGGAGACCGTGCGGGTGAAGAACGTCAAGACCGGCAAGTTATCCGATCTGCCGGTGGACGGGGTGTTCATGTATGTGGGCTTGATACCGAATACGAAATTCCTGACCGGGCAAATTAACCTTGATCCTCAAAACTACGTACCTGTAACGGCGAACATGGAAACCAACGTCCCTGGGGTTTTTGCCGTGGGGGATGTAACAGCCAAACTTCTTCGCCAGGTGGTAACGGCTGTAGGCGACGGAGCTACGGCTGCTTTTGCAGCCGAGAAATATATCGAAGATAATTTTTAGGGGGTAGAATCAGAACATGTCTAATCTCATGATTGAGGTATCCCGTGATACTTATGAAGATGAAGTCCTTAAGTCAGAACTCCCGGTGCTGGTGGATTTTTGGGGCCCGCGCTGTGCTCCTTGTTTGGCCATGATGCCGGAAGTGGAAAAGATGGCGGAAGAATACCAAGGCCGGGTGAAGTTCTGCAAAGTAAACAGTAAGGACAACCGCCGATTGGTGGTGGAGCTTAAAGTGATGGCTCTGCCCACATTCTTGTTTTATAAGGGAGGTGAAGTGGTAGGTAAACTTATCGGGGCCGAGGTGACTAAGGAGAACATTGTGGCTAAGCTTGAGGAGTTGGTTGCTTAAATACAATTGTCAGTACAGAGAGGAGGGGAGCCTCAATGCGGTTGGAATTAGGGAAGATCACCGTCCGTGACTTGGATTTTGGTCCGGAAACCAAGGTGGAAGCCGGCACGTTGTATGTCAACCAAGACGAGCTGGCCACCTTAGTTGTGGAAGATCCAACTATTAAGTCCTGCACCGTACATTTGGCCAAACCTGGGGAAGAGATCCGCATCATCCCGGTAAAAGATGTCATCGAACCCCGCTGCAAAGTAAGCGGTCCCGGCGGTCTGTTCCCTGGATTTGTCAGTAAGGTGGACACGGTAGGCAGCGGTCGAACCCATGTTCTGTCCGGTGCGGCGGTGGTGACCACCGGAAAAATTGTAGGCTTTCAGGAAGGTATTATCGATATGACCGGTCCGGGAGCCGACTACACACCTTTTTCCAAGACGTACAACGTGGTGCTGGAGATGGAGCCAGTGGAGGGCTTAGCCCAGCATGAGCACGAGAAGGCTGTGCGGTTGGCCGGGCTCAAGGCAGCGGCCTATCTGGGTGAAGCCGCCAAAGAGATGGAGCCGGATGTAATTGAG
>DURJ01000175.1 GCA_012837285.1 Bacillota bacterium | reverse complement strand
TTTCTTCCACCGGTGAATGACACTAACATGGATTCCATATTTTGAGGCGATATCGGCGATCAAACTTTCTTCTTTGAGAGCTTCGATAACTATCTGTAATTTCTCTTGTGGGGAATACCGTTTTCTTAGCATGGGATTTGCGCTCCTTTCGATCTTGATTGTTTCAACTTGGTGTCGCATTTTCCCTGCCAAATCGTGTCTCATTTCCTGGGTCCATTATACTATGCCATATTCATCCTTCAGCTTTATAAACCAATCAGTTACATAACGGTAATCTACTTTGTTTCCTGGGCATAAAGTGATTAACCCTCGTTCTGCCCATTTGTCCTAGGGCATCTTATCTTCTTTGCTTCGTTGCTCTATAGTGTCTGCCGGCATAAATCCCTGCACCAGTACATACTTTTTCTCGCTTCCTGGTTTCATTATCGGAACCACGGCTGCTGTTAGGTCTGTGGTGGCCCCCAGGTCAACGCCGCCAATACCGTAGCTGTCGCGTAGTGCCTCTATATCAAAAGTCTCTTCATTGTTCGCCTGCTCAAATGTGAGCCAAGCACCAGCCACGGTTTCACGGACATTGAATTCTTTGGTTAGTACAGTCGGCAGGAAGTTGGGATCATGCTTAGCACGTTCGACGTTAGCTGCTAGGTCATCATAGTTTTTAATGGTGCCCAGGCCCGGGTTTGCTTTTTCCCAGGCCCGAAAATCGGTCCACTCGTCCCTGCTATCCAGCTCGTATATAAACGCTAAGAAGCGCTCATCCTCAATAGTCCCGTCCAGTACATCGCATGCGTATTCGTAAATATCATCGAAGATACACTCTCGGACAAAACCGGCCGTGGTAATCATATTCAGCAGCGGCTGCTCACGAGCCGACATTGACTGTTTCATTACATCATAGAGGTTGCGATCTTTGATCGCGTGCAGCTCGTCTATGATAATGCCGTGACTGTTTAGGCCGTCCAGGCTATTGCTTTCACTGGCCAATGTCTCAAACTTGGAAAACGTCACGGGGAAGTACAGGTCAGTCTTACGCTTCTTGACATGCTTTCGCAAGGACGGGCTTTGGCTTCGCATGTTGCTAGCTTCACCAAACACAATACGGGCCTGATCCCGCTTGGTGGCCACGGTGTAAACCTCTGATTCGCCTTCGCCGTCACCGACTAACATGTATAGTCCTAACGCCGCCATTTCTGTAGATTTTCCGTTTTTGCGGCTTACCATAGTGAACATTTCGCGGCACCGCCGGAAACCAGTATCTTTATGGACAAAACCAAAAATAGATTGCAGTTTAGCTTTTTGGAACAGCTCCAGCTCTACCTTTTTGCCAATCCACCTACCTTTAGAATGTCGGCAAAAAGTCTCGATGAACTCAATGGGCTGGGTTGCTCGCCCCAGATCAAAAACCCACGGGTCGCGCGGGTTTTCTACCTCGTCAACTATTTTTTTTGCACTGCTGTTTTAGCTGCTTGCAGGCAACTACTTCGCCAGACTGGACCCTGCCCCAATATTCTAGAATGTAGTTAGTCATTACCGCTTCGCCTTCTTCACGAAGGCCATGAATTCGTCTTCTGCCTGTTTGCCTGTATCCGGATCGGGAACCATGTCGAATATTTGCTTGCAGACAGTAGCATAGCGTTGGATCATGGTGTTGTAGACCTTGGTAGCTGGATGCTCCCGAAGAAACTTCCGAGCACCTTGCTCGAACATCTCCAAGATCCCTTCCTGATCAATAATGTGGCTCCGCCATGCTCTCTGTTATGGCAGTCTAAACATAGCAACTCCAAGTTGATCCAGTTAAGCGTTATCTCCGGGCTGTTTATATTTCCAGGCGTCAAGTAGATCTTGTGATGTACTATCCATCCTGCACTGCCACATCGTTCGCATAACCCGTGCTGTGAACTAGAATAAGCATGACGACATTGCCGCCATGCTTTAGATTTATAAAACTTCTCTGCCCAAGGTTTTATCGGATCACTCCCACAAAAGCTAAAATGCCCTTACATTACGCTTGGCGATACGTGCCATACGTGTTATAATGTGATTATTGAAGGAGTTGAAGAAACAATGAAGTTCCGGGAGATTGAAGCCATTATTAAAAAAGACGGTTGGTATTACTCATACACTAAAGGCTCTCACTACTTCTACATACACCCAACTAAACCCGGAAAGGTAACAATACCTTATTATGCTGGTAAGGATTTGAAAACCAGAACAGTAAACTCCATTCTCAAACAAGCGGGGTTAAAATAAACCCCTGTAATAACCAAAGAACAAAGGAGGTCCTTTAAGTGAAGTTAGTCTATCCAGCTTGTTTTTATCCCTGTGAAGAAGGTGGGTTCACCGTAATTGTCCCAGACCTGCCTGGATGCGTTACCGAGGGGGATACACTGTCGGACGCTGTAGATATGGCTGTTGATGCTGCTTCCGGATGGTTATTAGACTCAGTGGAGAATAACGAACCTATCCCACAAGCATCAGAGATAAAAACCGTGATTGCGGATGAATACGAAAATGGTTTTGTCAGTCTCATCAGTATAGACCTTGATGACTACTCAAAACAATACGGTAATAAGGCCATCAAAAAAACACTAACGATCCCCAACTGGCTAAACACCATGGCCGAGCACGCAGGCATTAACTTTTCCCAAGAGCTACAAGAACGCCTGAAGGAACGACTTCTCCCGCAGCCCTAACCGGCTGCCTTTTTTTATGCGATGCGGAAGAAGCCGCCCTCGCGGACGGCTCCTGATATCACTATACCACGGATAGCACTCTCATTTCTGCCAACTTTCTGCCAAATCCATTTCCAGTGCCACTATTTCCACTAGCTCACGCCTGATCCGGAAGCATGTCCTTTCGCTTGTCAGCAGTTCCCGGCATACTCGCCTCCACGGCATTGTCTGCCGATACTTAAGCTCGAATAGTGCCCGGTGGTCCTCGCTTAGGCGCGCCAGAGACTTGTCTATTGCCGCCACCGTCCGGGCCATACGGGCCAGATCCGTGTTAGTCACTAATTGGGTTGCCTTCCTGGCGGTTGGATCGCTCACATATCCGGTCCCCGAAACCGCCTCTCTAAGTGGTGGAGCTTCGATTATGCGTATCCGCAGGTCCCGCATCTCTTTCAGGGTTGTGTCATAATTGTACAGCTCATGCTCTATATGTCTAAATACTGCTCGCTTACACCAGCCGCATTTACAAGGTAAAAGACGGCCACTATCGGATAGTCATTAACTTGGGTCGTGACCCCATAACAGGCTCCTACAAAAAGAAGTGAAAAGAGGTTCACGGAACCCGGCCAGAAGCCGAGACTGTCCACCAGGGAATGCTTGAAGAGCCAGAGAATCCTTAGAAACCGGCGTCAGAGCAGCCGCGTGCTGCCCAAGAAGGCTGAAGAAACAGCACAGAGATTCGAAAGACTAATGTCCGAATAGCCTCTTTCAAAAAATATTAGCCCATGATTAGACTATTTCATGG
>DURJ01000174.1 GCA_012837285.1 Bacillota bacterium | reverse complement strand
TGCCTGTCCATCAATACCATCAAGACCCACAACCGGCGTATTTATATGAAGCTGAATGTCACCTCCCGCAAAGAACTTATGGTGTATATTCAACTGATGGAAGAGGCAAGCGCCAAAGACACGGGAAACGAATGAACCAGGAGGCCCTTTAAAAAAGACTTGACAAACACAATATTAGTAACTATGATCAATAATAAGAGATGAGGATAGTAATAGCTGATCAGCAAACTAAGGCAAGAGCCATCTTAAGGAGGTATTTATTTATGAAAAAATTTGTGTGCACTGTTTGCGGTTACGTTCATACTGGGGATAACCCGCCGGCCAAGTGTCCGCAATGCGGAGCTAGCAACGATAAGTTTATCGAGAAAAAGGAAGATCAAGGGCTAGCCTGGGCCGATGAACATAAAGTCGGCGTTGCCCAAGGCCTGGACCCGGAAGTGGTGCAGGGCTTAAAAGACAACTTTATGGGCGAGTGTACAGAAGTAGGTATGTACCTGGCCATGAGCCGTCAGGCTGACCGCGAAGGATATCCGGAAGTGGCCGAGGCTTACAAGAGGATTGCCTGGGAAGAAGCAGAACACGCGGCGAAGTTTGCTGAGCTATTAGGGGAAGTAGTTACCGATTGCACCCAAAATAATCTGGAGCTGAGAGTAGAAGCCGAGCATGGGGCTTGCTTAGGGAAGAAGAACCTGGCCACCAAAGCCAAGCAGCTAGGATACGATGCTGTTCATGACACCGTTCACGAGATGTGTAAAGACGAAGCCCGGCACGGAGCAGCTTTTGCCGGACTGTTAAAGAGATACTTCGGGAAATAGGGGAAATTTTTCAGGAGACGGTGTAGCCGGAAGGCTACGCCGTCTATCGGTTTTTCTGTAGCATTTCTCTCTCTTGTGGCCCGCGTTCTAGCGCTTCGAAACTGCTGCTGTTTAAGCAACTTGTTGATTTAAAGAAGGACTGCACCGGTGACAGAGGGAATACTTAACATGGAATTATGCACTTCTTTACTCCGGGTGTCCTCGAGCTTTCTTTCCAAGGTCTATGGCGGTAGCGTTGGACTCATGGTGGTATTTTTGGCCGGTCAAAAGGCACTGACAAAAGACGATACCCATGAGCTTTAAGCCATCTTGCGCGCGGCGGAAAAGGAGGCGGACAAATAAACATGAACATCAAGAATCCCAAAAATGTTATCCCGGCCATGGTGACTGTCCTGCTGATTGTCGCCGTCTGCACAAGCTGCACTTTTAAGGGGGCCGACACGAAAAAACAGGATTTATCAATGCTTAACATAAAAAACCTGGCCAAGGTATCTTACGAGAGAGAGGAATTGTTTGTATCCCGCGCGCCGGGTCGGGACAGAGGCTTTAATATTTCGGCTCGTCGGGTGGCGGAGTATTTGGAGAGCGTTAATTGGACGGTAAAGAAAATGGAGTCGCCGCTTGAGCTTACACCCGATCTGCAAATTGAGTGGAACGAAGATCAAGAACTCAGATTTTACGAATCAGAACCGCTTCTGGCAATGGTGCGGATGAATGAGCAATGGCGGTACTATACCATAGGCAAAGACGACTATGAAAAAGTGCTTGCCATCATCAACACAGCTTTCGATATCCCACAAACGGAAACGATGCCAGTCAGTTATAGTCTGATGCAGCTCGGGAACGGTGCAGTCTTGCGTACCCTAACGCTACTGTCGGCAGATGAGGTCCAACTCGCTTCGGACATCATTATGAGCTGTATGGTAAAATCCGCCGCCTGGCCGGGAGTGGACGTCACCACGCTGGATGAATGCTATCTGCTTCGCGCCACCTATTCCGGCGGTACGTCCACGGACTACTATGCCTATTTGCTGGACGGTAAGGCAGTTATGCAGCGAGGGACGGACGGTCATTACATCCGCATAGACGATGGTCTTTATAAAAAACTCGTCAGGCTGCTAACAACAGTCAGTGGTGTGGATCGCACCAACCTTGACGCCTGCGTCGCCGACGCAATTCTTACCACTAATATCAGTCAGTACCATAAAAGCGATTTTGCCGCCGAAGCCCATACCGTTCTCAAAACCGTTGAGAGCGGCAACACGACCATGGTCTACGCCATGGCGCTCTATCAGGAGTTTGGTTATGCGGGCAGCGGCTTTTGTGAAACTAGCGGCAGCCACATGCCGGTGGCAATCACGTTTAAGAAGAACGCTGCCGGAGAATACAAGCTGAAGGAGTATTGGACGCCGCAGGACGGAAGCTATTACGCCCCCTCCATCAAAGAGAAGTTCCCTGCCGACATTTACAAGGATGCTCTTGACACCCAGAAATATATTGTGGCACACATACAGAGCTGCTACGCACAGGCGATTGAGTACGGGAATGTGCCCGTATCCGGACACCTGGCCAAGCTTGTTGAAACCATCTGCTCCTCTCCCGCCGAAGCATCAAATCCCCGGGCTTATATCGACGCGCACCCGATAGAATACAGAGAAATGATCTATTACGGCAACTACACGCTTCGTTATTGCTTCAATCTGTTTGAACAGGGTGGTCAGACCGGGCTTGACGGCCACATCATGGCTTCGGCCTGCAGAGATATTGTCGGCAAGAAAGAGGACATTGGTCTATTGGCTAATACCGGCCAGGACTGGTACGATGCTTTCAAGAAGCAGGCAGAAAATCTGCGCGCTAAACACGGCGACGACTATATGAAGAAAAATAAGCCCGGCTCCTGGTTGCTTCTGCAAATGCTTGCTGCGACTAATAACTGAACGTGTTTTCAGACCTCTCTGACGTGCCGCCTGAAAGGGCGGTTTTTCACTTGCATTAGGCTAATTTGCAGTTAACAGGGATAAAC
>DURJ01000173.1 GCA_012837285.1 Bacillota bacterium | reverse complement strand
TAAGAACGACGGCGAGGAGGTGGAACAAAAAACAGCTCCCAATAGCCGTCAAGCGTAATATTAAGCGGCGTTCTAAGGTTTTCCATCAAATCTAAACCTTAAGGAGGAAAGCTTAAATGAGAAAAAGTGTTCAGATTAGCTTATTGGTCCTGTCCCTGGCCGCACTGCTGATCATCGGCGGTACCATGGCCTGGTTCACCGCCACAGCGGACCCGGTAACCAACGAGTTTACCGCCGGCACAGTAGAAATCAACTTGGTAGACGATTTTGAAGAGGAAGGGAATTGGAACCCTGGCGACTGCAACGAGAAAGTGGTCTATGTGGAGAACACTGGTACCAAGTGCGCCTTTGTCCGGGTGAAGCTGACCCCGACCTGGTATAACGAAGGCGGACAAACGCCGGCCCTTGATCCCGACACAGAGAAACCATTGTCCACTGCAAATGTCATTTACAAATATTTTGATGGTGACGGATTTGACACGGGCGTTGGACCAGACTGGCTGTTGGGTGATGATGGCTGGTATTATTACCACGATGGAGAGGGCCTGATTTCATTGCAGGGCACGTTTGAGAAGGAGGCAGGGGAAGGCTATGACGCAACATCCCACCTGATCGACAGGGTGTGCCTGGACGGCCCCAAGACTGGCAATGAGTACCAGGGCAAAGTCTTGGAGATCGAAGTTGAGGCTGAAGCGGTGCAGTGCACTCACGATGCCTGGATTGATGTTTGGTTTGAAGGGGAAGATCCGCACCAACAGGAAGCATTTTAACCAAGCAGGAAGCAGAGGAAAACTCGCCAACCTATCTTTTTGTGTCACTCTGAACGAAGTGAAGAGTCTTTCCTGCGCTACGCAAGATCCTTCGTTCCGCTCGGGATGACGAATCTGACCAGCTTCCATACTATGGTCTTTCACACAGTCTGACGATCCCCGTACCTCGCATCTAGTTAGCGGAGATAATGTTAGTTTAGGCCGGTCCCGGCAACCTGCCGGGGCCCGGCCCGCCTGGAGTAACATACCATCCTGGTAACAACTTTACATTGGCCCGTGTTTACTCCCCGACTTCGGGACTTCGCTTCGACCGTTCTAGGGCTCGGTTCGGAGCGCGTCTAGACCTGCTGCGTCCGATGCGCTAACCTCACCCTTCGCCAAGAACGGCAACCCGAAGCTACGCCATGTGGCCGGATGAGTAAACATGAGGCTGAAAATCAAGCCTTCGGTGTTAGATACCATTTTGATCCTTCTGATGGTGTCACCCCTAAAGGTAACAAGGGTGTCTACCCCCTATAAGGAGGGGATAGAGTAGATGAGAAAAAGCATTTTGATCGGTTTACTGGTTTTGTCTCTGGCTGGGCTGCTGGTGGTGGGCGGCACTGCAGCTTGGTTTGGCTCTACCCCAGAGTCTAAAACCAACCAATTTACCGCCGGCACGGTGGTGATTGAGGTAGAAGAAAGCTTCACACCGCCGACCGCTTGGCAGCCAGGCCAGACCGCGACCAAAGAAGTCTCGGTGAAGAGCATCGGCACCAAGGGCGTCTATGTGCGGGTGGCGTTGACTCCGGTTTGGTCTGATCCCAGCTTGCCCATTGACAATGTTATCCTCAATCTAAGTAACGGCAACTGGGTGCACCATACTGACGGCTGGTATTACTACAAGTTTATCCTGTACCAAGGCGAGGTCACAGAACTGCTCTTGGCTTCAGTGACCCTGGACCCGGCTACCACCGGCGAGGAGTATCAAGGCGAGACCCTGGACATCGTGGTTAGCGCCGAAGCGGTGCAGGCTTCCCATAATGCGTACCAGACCGTTTGGGGACTTATTTCTTTGCCGCCTGGCGTGCAGCCGTGGTCGCCTTAAACTGTCCATACCATCTTATTTGTCACTCCGAACTCACTTTTATGTCACTCCGAACCTAACTTCACCGAACCCAACTTGACTGTCACTCTGAACGAAGTGAGGAGTCTTTCCTGCGCTAAGCAAGATCCTTCGCTACGCTCAGGATGACAAAGAATAGAGGCTCAGGATGACAAAATCAGAGGCTCGGGATGACAACCGAGAAGGTTCTGTCATTCTGAAGGAGCGTAGCGACTGAAGAATCCTAAAGCAACATAACGCCAATCCGGGCCTGGCCCAGCGGTTACCGGGGCTCGGCCCGCTAGAGACTATCTACCCCCTGGCGGAAAGGAGGGTAGCCGTTTGAAAACAAGAACGAAGATTATAGTGACAGTGGTCATGACGGTGGTGTTATTGTTGGTAGCGGCACCGGCCTGGGCCCAGCCGATAGATCTAGAGCTGGTAGGAGAGTCGGCGGGGTTGGTACTGGTGCTGGCACAGGGAAAGCTGTTCGATTTAAGAAACATGAATCCAGGGGATACCCGGACGGCAACTATTAAGATCCGAAATAATTACTCCCGGTGGTACGATCTTTGGCTCCAGGCCAAAGATCTAACAGACGGCCCTGATTTAGAGCCTGGTCTACTGGAGTTGCTGGAGCTTACGGTCACTTACCGGGGGGAGAAGTTGTACCAGGGACCGGTAGCCGGATTTGCCGGCGATACCATTTCTTTGGGTCGCTTTCGTCCTGGAGAAAGCGGAAACCTGGTGGCTACAGTTCATCTCCCTGGTCCGGAAACAGGGAATGATTACCAGGGTAAGACTGCCAGTGTGAAGTGGATATTTACCGCTCAAACCAGCGATGACGGCGGAGGGGATGGGGGCGACAAACCCAAACCCAAACCGCCCGAGGAAATAGAGGTGCCGCCGGAGGAGCCGCCGATAGGGCCGCCGGAGATCCCGCCCGAACCTCCGCTAGAGGTGCCGCCGGAGCCGGTACCCATCGGTGTGCCGCCGGTGATGCCTAAGACCGGCGAAGAGGCGCCCACTCCTTTCTATCTGCTCGGGGGGTTGGCGCTCCTGGCCGGGACGCAGATGGCCTGGGGCCGGAAACGCCGGTAGGGACGAGGCGTTTACCACTCAGCCAACGGGTAGGGGCTGGGCTCTGTCCCAGCCCCTACCAATACCACCGCAACGGCGTGTGTTAACGGGGAACTGGGCGGGCACGGAGCCCCCCCTCCACGGGGTGTTGATTCTGCCACCAGGGCATAGGGACCGGGCTCCGACCCGGCCCGTCCCCTTCGCTAGGGAAGATCCTTCGCTTCGCTCCCTCCGCTTCGCTCCCCACGCTTCGCTCCCCACGCTTCGCTCTGGACAGGCAGGATGACAAAATAAGAGGCAAAGGATTGAATACTCATGCGGCGGTTGTTGGCGGCAATTCTTATTCTAACCGGCCTAGGTTTGCTGGCTTACCCTGCGGCGCGGGAACGATATTTCGATTACCGCCAGCAGCAGTTTCTTCAGGGTTGGGGGAAGGTCCAGTCGGCAGCGGTACTGGCGGCGGCTAAAGAGACAGGTGTGGGGCAGGAGGAAGCGACAGCCCCTGCCCCAGGGCCGGCTCCGGACCCGGCCCGGGAGAAATACATCCAGGAAAATATGGAAGGGATCCTGGCCATCGACAAGATTGGGCTGAAGATACCGGTGCTGAAGAAAGATACTAAAGAGAACCTGAACATCTCGGTGGCCCATGTGGCCGATACTGCCGGGCCGGGGGAAGGGGGCAACTACGTGATCGCCGGCCATCGTATGCGCACTTACGGCCGCCACTTTAACCGCTTGCATGAGCTGGGTAAAGGCGACCGCATGGAATTTATCAGTCCGGACAATACTCATCTTTACCGGGTGTTTGAAGTGCTGGTGGTTAAGCCGGAGGAAACCTGGGTACTGGAGCCTGTGGGCGAGGAGAAGCTCATTACCCTAATCACTTGTGACTACAGCCGGAAACCGTCGCTAAGGTTAGTGGTCCGGGGGAAGTTGGTACCATAGGGCGGGAGTCAGTTCCTCATGATCTGGGAGCCCCCCAGGGGTAACGGCGGTGAAGGAAAGGGGAGGCGTTCAATGTCCATAAGCTTAAACCATGGAGACCGAATTTATCGGCCGCCAAAACCGTCTGCACCATCAAGGGTATACAAGGTAGTGGCCAAAACGTGCCCGTTTAAGGCATGGATGAAACGACTCAGGCCGACCAACCATGATAATAGAAAAGGAGCCGTCCCCTTAAGTGAAAGCTAAGGGAACGGCCCTTTTTTATGCCATGAAAGCTTCCATTGTTGCTATCCTGCCTGCCCAGTTAAGATTCTTCAGTCGCTACGCTCCTTCAGAATGACAGGGGTGAGCCGGTGCTAAAGCTGGGTTAGCTTCTTGTACAGTTCGTAGCGGGCCCGAGCTTCTTCGGCTGCTTTGGCAAACAGCTCTTCAGCCCGATCGGGGAACTGACGCTCTAAGGCGTTGTACCGAATTTCGGTCCGGAGGTGCTCGATATAATCAAGCGTGGGTTCCTTGGAATCTAAGGTGAGGGGGTTCTTACCCTCTTTGGCTAACTCCGGATTGAATCTATACAGCGGCCAGTAACCGGCGTCCACGGCCAGCTTCTGTTGGTACTGGCTGCGGCTCATGTTGATACCGTGGTTGATGCACGGTGCATAAGCCACAATCAGGGCCGGGCCGTCGTAACTTTCGGCTTCTGTGATGGCTTTCAAGTATTGGTTGCGGTTGGCACCCATGGCGACTGAGGCCACATAGACATAGCCGTAAGTCATGGCCATGAGCCCCAGATCCTTCTTCTTGGTGGGTTTGCCGGCCTCCGCAAATCTGGCCGTAGCCCCGGTGGGCGTGGCCTTGGAGGACTGACCGCCGGTGTTGGAGTACACTTCGGTATCCAGTACCAGCACATTCACGTCGGCGCCGCTAGCCAGGACATGATCCAGTCCGCCGTACCCAATATCATAAGCCCAACCGTCACCGCCAAAGATCCACAGGGACGGCTTGCCTAGATCGTTGCTATGCTCGGCAATTTGAGCCAGGTAGCACTTGAGCGCCCCATCGGCCTCGGCCAAGGCTGCTGGGAGCAGTGCCTTAATGGCGTCGCCTGCCTGGCGGGCGCCAACAGCATCGTCTTTGTTTTCCAGCCACTGGGCCAGAGCGCCTTTAAGCTCGGCATCAAGGCCTTCCTGGGCCAGAGCCTGTTTTACCAGTTCGGCTAATTGTTCCCGGCGACTCTTTACTGCCAAGCTCATGCCAAAGCCGAATTCAGCGTTATCTTCGAACAAGGAGTTGGCCCACGCCGGTCCCCGACCCTGGCGGTTGGTGGTGTAGGGGCAGGCGGGAGCACTGCCGCCGTAGATGGATGAGCAACCGGTGGCATTGGCCACTATCATGCGATCGCCAAAGAGCTGGGTGATGACCTTGAGATAAGGAGTCTCACCGCAGCCGGCACAGGCACCGGAGAACTCAAACAGCGGCTGGGAGAACTGGCTTCCCTTTACGGTGCTCAGCGAGGTGCCGCTATCTACTTCCGGCAGGGTTTGGGCAAATTCCCAGTTGACGGCTTCTTTTTCTGCCAGCGAGGCCAACGGCTCCATCACCAGGGCCTTGTCTTTAGACGGACAAACGTCCACACAGTTGCTGCAGCCGGTGCAATCCAGCGGTGATAGCTGGAGACGGAATTTAAGTTCCAGATCGGCCTTGTCTTTAGGCAGGCCCTTGGCCGGTACAGCGACAAAATCGGCCGGTGCATCTTTCAGGCTGTCTTCCGTGGCCAGATAGGGCCGGATGGCAGCATGGGGGCAGATGAAGGCGCACTGGTTACACTGGATGCAGTTTTCCGGCAGCCAGCGCGGTACTTCCACGGCAATGCCGCGTTTTTCATACTTAGTGGTACCTACAGGGAAGGAACCGTCATGGCTGAAAGCGCTTACAGGGAGTTTATCCCCTTCCAGGCGCAGCATGGGCCGCATCACATTCTTAACAAAATCCGGCTCTTCTACTTCTTCCACCGGCAGGTCCTTGGCCTCGGCCCACGTGGCCGGATAATGGATCTCTTCCAGGGCCTCCAGGGCTTTATCCACGGCGGCGATGTTCATGTTGACGATCTTTTCGCCGCGGCGACCGAAGGTTTCTCGGATGGCTTCTTTGATATATTCAATGGCTTGTTTAGGCTCAATAACATTGGCAATCTCGAAGAAGGCGGTCTGCATAATGGTGTTGATCCGTCCGCCCAGACCCACTTGTGAGGCAATACTCTCGGCGTCTACGTTGTAGAATTTGAGCTGCTTCTTAGCGATGGTGCGCTTTAATGCTGCCGGCAGCTCGGTTTCCATCTGCTCCAGACTCCAGGGTGAGTTCAGGAGGAAGGTTCCGCCTTGCTTGATGCCGGCCAACAGGTCGTACTTGCCAACGTAGGCCGGATTGTGGCAGGCGATGAAGTCGGCCTCGGTGATCAGATAAGGAGAGGTGATGGGGACATGGCCGAACCGCAGGTGAGAAATGGTGATTCCGCCTGACTTCTTGGAGTCGTAGACAAAGTAGCCTTGGGCATACATATCGGTGTAGTCGCCGATGATTTTAATGGAGTTTTTGTTGGCACCCACTGTGCCGTCCGAACCTAGACCGAAGAATTTGCAGCGAATGGTACCTTCCGGTTCAGCGGTGATTTCTTTGGTGATTGGGAGCGAGTTGAAGGTTACGTCATCCACAATACCAACACTGAAGTGATTGATGGGACCGACCGCGGCTAGATTTTCGAACACAGCGTTTACCATGGACGGGGTAAATTCCTTGGAACCCAGACCATAGCGGCCGCCGATGACGGTAATTTTCTTGCCGTTTTCCTTCAGGACAGTGCAAACATCCTGGTACAGCGGTTCACCTACGGCACCTGGTTCTTTGGTCCGATCCAGAACGGCAATCCGCTTACAGGTGGCCGGTAATACCTGGAGGAAATGTTTAGCTGAGAACGGACGATACAGTCGCACTTTCACCACGCCCACTTTGCGACCCTGGGCCACCAGGTGATTGACTGTTTCTTCCACGGCTTCGATGCTGGAACCCATTGTTATAATAACATCAGTGGCATCGGGCGCGCCGGCGTAATCAAACAGACGGTAACGCCGTCCCAGAACCGTGGCCGCCTCGTCCATTACCTCTTGGACAATATCCGGAGTGGCCAGGTAATACGGGTTGCCGGCTTCGCGGGCTTGGAAGAAAATATCCGGGTTTTGCGCTGTGCCCCGTTGGATGGGCTGTTCTGGAGTGAGGGCGCGCTGACGGAATTTCTTCACCGCTTCCATGTCTACCAGCTGGGCCATTTCATCGTAGTCCAGCATCTCAATTTTTTGGATCTCGTGAGATGTACGGAAACCATCGAAGAAATGGACAAAAGGCACTTCGGCCTTGATAGTGGCCAGGTGGGCTATCAGGGCCATGTCATGGGCCTCTTGGACCGAACCGGAAGCCAGGAGGGCAAACCCGGTCTGGCGAGTAGCCATGACGTCGGAGTGGTCACCGAAAATGGACAGAGCATGTGCTGCCACTGCCCGGGCGGTGACATGGAACACTGCCGGCAGATGCTCGCCGGCGATCTTGTACATGTTGGGAACCATCAGCAGTAGCCCCTGGGAGGCGGTAAAGGTGGTGGTGAAGGCACCGGCGGCCAGCGAGCCATGGACCGCGCCGGCGGCCCCTCCTTCCGATTGCAGCTCAGAGACAAGCAGCTTTTGGCCCCAAATGTTTTTGCGCCCATGCGCGGCCCAAGCATCACCAAGCTCGGCCATGGGCGAAGACGGTGTGATGGGGTAGATGGCAGCTACGTCACTAAAGGCATAGGCCACGTGGGCCGCTGCCGTGTTGCCATCTACAGTTTGTTTGAACATATTATCGACCCCTTTTTTAGCCGGATCTTCTGGAGGGCGTACCAGACGATACCGGCTATAATTTAATCAAACGAAGACAGCCGTGCTTAGTTAAATTCCACACAAAGTGGGGGATTTCCTCCCTTAACTTGAAAACTTGTATACATTTTTCTACTGACATCGGGCTCAGGTCCGAAATGTGATAAAGCTTGTGGTTAGAGCAAATACTAGCGGCAAAGGCTGACAATACCAAGGGGAGTAAGCAGCGATAATAGACCACAGATAGGGACAGTGGGGTCAACTGTTAAAGGAGGTAAAGTTGTGGCTGAAATATTGGAGATTAGGTGGCACGGCCGCGGTGGCCAAGGGGCTAAAACAGCCGCCCAACTGTTGGCTGAAGCCGCGGCAGCAGCAGGCAAATTCATCCAAGGCTTTCCTGAATACGGGCCGGAGCGGATGGGAGCCCCGGTGCAGGCTTTTACCCGCATCAGCGACCGGCCCATCGAGCTGCATTGTCATGTTACCGAGCCCCGGATCGTGGTGGTGCTGGATCCCACCTTGATCCGCCACGGTGATGTTACCAGCGGTATGCCGCCAGATGGCATGATTCTCATTAACACCGATCGCAGTCCCAGTGATATTAAGCCGGCGCTTAAAACTCAAGGCCAGCGGGTGTATACCGTCAATGCCAGCCGCATTGCCGAGGAGACCATCGGCCGGCCGATCCCTAACACACCGCTATTGGGGGCGTTAGTGCGGGTGACGGAGATTATGTCGCTTCAGCAGCTATTAGTGGATACGGAAAAGAAACTGGCCCGTAAATTTGCCGACCGGCCGCAAATTGTTCAAGGTAACTTGGAGGCGGTGCGCCGAGCGCATAAGGAGGTGCAGGGTGAGTGAGCCGATTGCTGTCGTGGCAAGAAGTGCCGGTGGCCGGCTGGCTGGAGAAAAAAGGTAACGCTGCCGAGTACGAGACCGGGGATTGGCGCACGATCAAGCCAGTCTGGATCGAAGAAAACTGCATCCAATGCCTGCGCTGTTTTGTCTACTGTCCCGATTCGTCCATCCTAAACCAAGGAGGCAAGGTGGCAGGAATCGACTATAAGCACTGCAAAGGGTGCGGTATTTGCGCCAACGAGTGTCCGTCTAAGCCTAAGGCGTTGGAGATGGTGGCGGAGACAGATAGCGGATAACGCTTCCGCGTTGCTGGCATCGGGTTTGTCAGACTGTGTGAAAAGTCACAGCATAGAAGATGGTCAAGATTATCATCCTGAAGGTTGCCATTTGACATCCTAAAGGTCACCAGGTCACAATTTGACATCCTAAAGGTTGCCATTTGTCATCCTGAGCGAAGCGAAGGATCCAGGCGAAGCGCAGGAAAGACTCTTCAGTGCGCTCAGAGTGACATAAAACATGCCTTAACAGCCATACCTTAAGGGAGGGAACATGTTGCAAGAGAGAATTGCGCTTACGGGAAACGAAGCCATGGCTCTAGCCATGAAGCAGATCAACCCCGATGTGGTGGCGGCGTACCCGATTACGCCGCAGACGGAGATTGTGCAACTGTTTTCCAGTTACGTGGCCAACGGCATGGTAAAGACGGAGTTTGTTACCGTGGAAAGCGAACACTCGGCTCTAAGTGCAGTGGTGGGAGCAGCAGCCAGCGGGGTCCGGGCCATGACGGCCACGTCGTCGCAAGGGCTGGCTTATATGTTCGAAGTACTGTATATTGCTGCTTCTAACCAGTTGCCCATTGTAATGCCGGTGGTGAATCGGGCCTTAAGCGGGCCTATCAACATCCACGGCGACCACAGCGATACCATGGGGGCCCGAGATGCCGGTTGGATCCAGGTGTATTCAGAAAACACCCAGGAAGCTTACGATAACTTGATCCAGGCCGTAAGAATCGCCGAGCATCCCGACATTCAGCTGCCGGTTATGGTCTGCATGGACGGCTTTATTATCAGCCATGCTTTGGAGAACTTAGAGATTTTAGCGGACGAGGACGTGCAGCGTTTTGGGGGCGAATTTATCCCTCACCGGCCGGCGCTCCTTAATCTGGATAGCCCGGTTACAGTGGGTCCGCTGGCCCTGTATGATTATTACATGGAAATCAAGCGCGCTCAGGCCGAAGCCATGGTAAGGGCCCAGCCGGTGATTCGTGAGATCGCCCAGGAATACCAAGCTTTGACCGGCCGCCACTATGATTTGCTGGAACCGTACCAGCTGGATGATGCCGAGATAGCTATTGTGGTACTATCGTCCACCGCTGGCACGACGCGGGTGGTGGTGGATGAACTACGCCAGCTAGGGATTAAAGCCGGGGTCCTTAAACCTAGGGTTTTCCGGCCCTTCCCCTATCAAGAAATCAAAGCAGCCTTGGCCCCGGTAAAAGCCATTGCCATCTTGGATCGGACCGACAGCTATGCCGGTTTTGGTGGACCGCTGTTTAAAGAAGTCCGGGCCGCTTTGTACGATGCGCCCACGCGGCCGCCGGCGGTAAATTACATCTATGGCCTGGGCGGTCGGGATGCAAATCTGGCTGACATTAGAAGTGTTTATCGGGACTTGGAGCACATGGTTACTACGGGCGAGGCCGATCCGCTGGTGCGGTATCTAGGTGTACGGGAGGAGGCGATAGTTCGTGCCTAATCTAAAGGAGCTTATGGAGCACGAATCTTTTTTCTCACCGGGCCATCGTATGTGTGCCGGCTGCGTGGCCCCGGTGGTGGTACGGCAGGTGGCCCTGGCCGTGGGGGATCGGTCGGTGGTGGTGGCCAATGCCACTGGCTGCCTGGAAGTGGCCAGTACGATTTTTCCTTACACCGCCTGGCGTTGTGGTTACATCCACAATGCGTTTGAAAATGCTGCCGCGACTCTAAGTGGGGTGGAGACCGCCTACCGGTCGCTGAGAAAACAGGGGAAGATCAACAGAGAAGTGAAATTCATCGCCTTCGGCGGCGACGGCGGCACCTATGACATCGGCTTGCAGTCTTTATCCGGAGCCATGGAGCGGGGGCACGATATGCTCTATATCTGCTATGACAACGGCGCCTATATGAACACCGGCATCCAGCGTTCCAGCGCCACGCCGCTGTTTGCCGATACCACCACTAGCCCGGCCGGGCGGGAAAGCCCCGGTAAAAGACAGTGGCGCAAAGACCTTACCGCCATTATGGCGGCCCATAATATACCTTATGCTGCTCAGGCGTCACCCAGCCATTTTATGGATCTCATGGCCAAAGTGCAAAAGGCGTTGTCGGTGGACGGACCGTCGTTTATCAACACCATGGCCCCCTGTCCCCGCGGCTGGCGCTACGATACCCGTGAGGGAATAGAACTTACGCGGCTGTCGGTGGAGACCTGCTACTGGCCGCTGTACGAAGTGGATCATGGAAAGTGGAAGCTTTCTTACAAGCCGCGGGAGAAAAAACCCATTGAGACCTGGATCCGAAAACAAGGCCGCTTTCGCCATTTGTTCACTGACGAAGGCCAACAAGAAATAGAGCGGCTCCAGCAGCGGGTGGACCAGGAGTGGACCAAACTGCTGGAGCGCTGTGGGGAAGCGGGGTAGGAGCTCTGGCCTCCCCCAAAAGGTGTACCGATGCGTATAGAATGGATTCTCCGATGCTTCACGTCACGGGGCACGGGCGGACACAAAGGACCATCCTTCAAATGCAAGCTGCCCCCACCTGCAGTGTTTTCCACCTGACAGGAGTACAGGGGACGGGCTCTGTCCCGTCCCGTGCCGGGGCAATTGCACTATAGAGCGGCATGGCGACCATTTCTATCAAGGCTGAGGAAATATTAGGCAGGAATCGGACCCACCCGTGTCAAACTGTTCCTAATATGGGTAATACATTTATCTAAGGGTTGTTAATCTGGCATAGATCGACGTATGCAGGTTCAAATATTCTTGGCCAAGTTGTGAGGGGCTGATTAAAACCAATAGCCACTACCTGCAATAGGACACCCACATTTTCGAGGATAATCCTCGCGACAGGCCTGGGATAGTATTCAAGTGCCTCCGTCGAAAAGGGAAAGGAGGTGGACGCCAGTGCCACAAGCCTACAGGCGAAACGAACTCCTTAGAATACTCCGGGATTATCCGATCATTCCCTCACTACAGCGACAGAGTGATATGCCGGCCCTGATCTCCAGTCGGGCACGGGTAGCCCTCATCTCTTCCGGTAGCATTTTTGACATCGAAGAACGTGCCCTTGAGCTGTATAAAAATAATAAAATCGTTTTTGTCCATATCGACCTGATCGATGGGCTTGGGCGCGATGAGGCAGCGGTCAAGTTTTTAAAAGAGAAAGCAGCTGTAGATGGAATCGTTACCCCTAACCGCCATTTAGTCGCTGTGGCGCGAAAACAAGGAATTATCGCAGTCCACCGGCTGTTCGTCCATGACTCGCCTTCCATCGAAACGGGAATCAAAGTCCTACAGATGTCTAACCCCGACTTTATAGAAGTGCTCCCAGGGCTGATGGTTTCAAAGGTTATCTCTACCCTCCGTAAACACTTCAAACAGCCGGTGATCGGTGCCGGTTTAGTCAAAACTCCAGAAGAAGTAAAGTTGCTTTTAGATGCTGGAGCCGTTGGGGTAGATACAAGCGCAAGAAATCTTTGGAACCTTTAGACCCGAAAAAGAGGATTTTTCTCTTACATGACGAATATGATATATTAGAAACTATATTGAAGCTAATCGAATATTAATGGGACTAGAGATGAGAGTGAGTCCTACCTTGGTCCAGGCGTAAGCGTCTGGAAGGGTAGGACTTTTGCTTTTGCCAGGTGAACGGTTCTTGCCAGTTCAGCAACGTAAGGGGTGGTTCTGTTAGCAAACGATTTGGGCTCTTATAGATAACAACCAATAAGGACGAACTAATACAACCGGAGGAGGCAAAAACCATGTCCGAATTAACAATGCTCGCCCTACCAGAACAAATTGCTGAAGAAGAACAGTACGTAATCGCCACCTATTATCTGGAGACTGCTGTTGAAACTGACATCGTAAAAAAGGTTAGCGCCATTGCTGTGGAGCAGACAACAGGCACCTGGGTTCCCGTCCCTGAGGAAACCCTTGAGGTGCGGCAAAAACATGTGGCGAAAGTGGTTGGTATTTATGAAGTGCCCGCTCATGAATTTGAGGTACCTTACCACTTGGAAGCCAGGCATTTTGTTTTCCAGCTGGCTTATCCGGCGGTGAACTTCGGTCCTCAGATCCCTATGCTGCTCAGCACAGTGATCGGCAATATCTCCATGTCAGGGAAACTGAAGCTTCTTGATCTGCAATTTCCGAAAAACTTCCTCGAATCATTCCAAGGCCCCAGGTTCGGAACACAGGGTATCAGGGATCTGTTAGGTGTTCCGGAGCGACCGCTTCTCAATAATATGATCAAGCCGTGCACAGGGTATACACCTGAAGTAGGAGCAAAGCTCTTTGCTGACGCTCTCCGCGGCGGCGTGGACATTGTCAAAGATGACGAACTGATCGCAGACCCACCTTTTTGCCCTATGGAGGAACGGATTAAGCTTTACATGGCCGAAGCAAAGCGCCATTATGAAAGAACTGGCAGCAAAGTCCTTTACACAGTGAACATCACTGACCGTGCCGACAAGATAAAAGATAATGCCAAACGGGCTCTTGATGCCGGGGCCAATGCCCTAATGATCAACTACCTCACAGTCGGTATCTCAGCACTTCAGGGGCTCGCAGAAGACACCAATATAAACGTTCCCATCCTTGCCCACTTGGATTTTGCCGGAACTATGTATGAATCCCCTTACTCCGGTATAAGCTCCCATTTGATTTTGGGGAAATTGGCGCGGCTGGCGGGTGCGGATATGGTGGTTTACCCAAGCCCCTTCGGAAAGTTCCCTTTCCTAAAAGAACGCTATCTCCAAATTGGGCATCACCTTCTTGGGAAGTGGTTGCATATTAAGCCGTCTTTCCCCATGCCTGGTGGAGGGGTTATGCCTGCTGTGGTCCCAGCTATCATCCAGGGTCTAGGGAAAGACTGTATATTGGGCGCGGGTGGAGCAATTCACGGCCATCCCATGGGACCTGTGGCAGGTGGAAAAGCGATGAGGCAGGCTATCGAGGCCACTTTAGAGGGGATTACTCTTGAAGAAGCCGGGAAACAGCATCCCGAGCTGCAAAGGGCGATTGAGGCCTGGGGCCTTTTAGATAATGAGGAACAGGCCTTTTTCGATATCAAAACATAATTTAAGGAGGTTCTAAACGTGGCGAAACAGTATAGCCGTCAAGAGGTACTGGAGCAGCTGCAAAAAACCGTTAACGAGGGGAAACCAGTGATTATCGCTGGTGCCGGGACAGGAATTTCGGGAAAATTTGCCGAGCGAGGAGGTGCTGATCTGATCGGGGTCTACAACTCCGGCCTTTACAGGATGGATGGGAACGGCTCACTTGCCGGATTAATGCCCTACGGAGATGCCAACCAGATCGTCATCGACCTAGCTAATCGCGTCATGCCAGTCGTAAACAAGGCGCCCATGATCGCCGGGATCTGTGGAACCGATCCCACCCGAGAGATGAGGCCATACTTGAAGCACCTTCTAGACCTTGGCTTTTCCGCGGTGATGAATTTCCCAACTGTGGGCCTGATCGATGGCCGGTTTCGCAAAGAGTTGGAAGATACCGGTATGGGCTACAGCAAGGAGATCGATACCCTCAAGCTGGCCTCTGAACTGGGATTCTTTACCCTGGGCTATGCGTTCAATGTGGAAGAAGCGGCCCTGGTTGGGGAAGCAAAGCTTGATGTTTTAATCTGCCATATGGGTCTTACTCGAGGGGGGGCTATCGGCTCCAAATTTGCAGAAGGTATGAGCCTGCAAGATGCTGCCGCTTTGATTCGGGACATGACAAAGGCAGCTCGTCAGAAAAACCCGGATGTGATCATTTTTGCACATGGCGGCCCCATTGCCATGCCTGAAGACACGGCTTACATCTATGAAAATACTGAATCGGTCGGTTTTCTAGGAGCATCTAGTATCGAGCGGATCCCAGTGGAGAAACCACTAGCAGATGCAGTCAGGCAGTTTAAAGAAATTCCTCTTGGGTAGCTTTTCGCGCCAAGTCCTTTATAAGAACGATAATTGATGAGAATCCTTGAGTCACAAGCTAGTTATCGCAAACTTCCGACTTCCGATTTCCATTTTGGGCAGGGGGATCAAGAAATGCGAAGGAAACGGAAACTGACCATCGATGTAGCCCTTGTACCGCCGGGTGTAAACCCCTGTTTACTTGGTAAAGTCTGCGTGGTTGTGGATGTGCTCCGGGCCAGCTCCACCATGGTGACTCTTCTCGCGAAAGGATGTCGAAAGGTTTACACTGCAGAAACAATCAGTGACGCCAAATCCCTAGCACGGTCTAAAGGACTGTTACTCGGCGGAGAACGAAACGGCCTAACCGTTAAGGGTTTTGACTTCGGCAATTCTCCTTTTGAGCTTCAGAGGTTTACTCCCGATGGCAGGAACGCGATTCTTACAACAACAAACGGAACAAAGGCGGTAGAATCGGTTGCTTCAGCACCGGCAGTACTTATAGGTTCTTTCCTCAATGCTAAGGCTTGTTGCCAAACGGCGCTGAAACTTGCTGGCAAACACCACACAGATATAGGAATCATCTGTGCAGGGGAAAAAGGAGGATTCGTTCTGGATGATGCCTACTGTGCTGGGTTTCTTGTAAAGACCCTTCGCCAAACTGCGTCAAACAACAATACAGAAACCAGACTATCTGATGCAGCACAAGCAGCTCAAAGACTATATGAATCATATCCAGATATTATCAGCGCTTTCCAAGAGTCCAGCAGCGGACAGCGCCTTAGGGAAATCAACTGCACTGAGGACCTGGTATCTTGCAGCAAGATTGATACTTGTGAAGTTGTACCTGTACTCATCGAAAGGTCTCCCTGCCTTTTTATTGATTTATTAAGAAAGGAGGAGTCAAACAGATGAATAAACGGCCGAACATTCTTATAGCTGGCATCCTGGACACCAAGGGACAGGAGATCAAATTCCTGGCAAATAGGGTAAAGGCTGCCGGTGGGGAACCAACTATTCTAGAGCTAAGTGTTGGCTGTGAAGTCGGCTGGGCAGATATAAGCGTGGGCAGGATCTTGCAGGAGGTCGGACGAAATAAAGAGGACGTCTTCTCTTTGGATCGTGGCAAAGCCTCAGCTATCATTGTCGAGGGGGCCAAAGAGATCGCGGCCCAACTCCTGGCAGAAGGAAAGCTGGATGGGATGATTTCTTACGGCGGATCCATGGGTGCAAGTATGGCCACCCGCATCATGCAGTCACTGCCGTTGGGCATTCCTAAATTAATGCTTACCACCATGGCTTCAGGGGATGTCAGCCCTTATGTGGGAACAAAGGACATCTGCATGATGTACCCCATAGCTGAAGCAGGCCTCAACAAAGTAACCCGAACCATCCTTAACAATGCCGCTGGTGCAGTGGCAGGCATGGCTAGCTCCCCTAAGCTAGAGGTAGCCGATGAACGTCCGCTGATCGGCTGCATGATGTTTGGGGTCACCACACCCTGTGTACTCAGAGCTGCCAAGTATTTTGAAGGCAGGGGCTATGATGTTTTGATTAACCACGCTGTAGGAAGCGGCGGACGCTCCCTGGAAGAACTGATTAGGGATGGATTTGTTGTTGGCGTTTTGGATATAACAACCCACGAGATCGCGGATTATCTCCTTGGAGGGGTGCTTAGCGCGGGACCTGATCGCTTAACAGCTGCAGGGGAAATGGGAATTCCTCAGGTAATAGCACCAGGCGGCCTTGATCTGATCAATTTTGGTCCCAAAGAGACAGTTCCCCAGAAATTCCTTAAAGAGACCGACCAGCCCGGTAGGGGGCTTTATGTTCACAACCCCACTGTAACCTGTGTTGGCGTCTCTACTAAGGAGGCCCACATGATCGGTGAACATATCGCAGAGAAGCTTAATGCCGCCAAGGGGCCAACAGCTATTTGTATACCATTAAAAGGCTGGGGTGCCTGCGACTTACCTACTCCTAACAAAGAGCTCGGTTGGGCCGGCCCGGGCCCAGGACCAGTCTGGGCAGCAGACCCAGAAAACCCACAGTGGTCGCTGCGCACAAGCTATTTCATATCGGCACTGCGAAAAGCACTTGACATGGATAAGCCGAACCTGGATGTGCTTCTAGTAGACAAACACCTTAATGAACCGGAGTTTTCTGATTTAATGTCAGAGCTGCTCGAAGAAATGCTGAACGGAACCTGGAAGAAAGGAAGTCACCAGGACCTTGCCTATATAGTGCCCTTTTAGCTGATGCGAGACGAGGGTGCAGGACACAGGACCGGCTCTCGCGTCTCATAAGAAGTTTTCGATTGGAACAGAAGATGCAGTGGAAGGAGGTAGTTTTTATGGCAAAGCGATTTCAACGCCAAGAGGTGCTGGAGCATCTGCAAAAAGAGATTAAGGCTGGCAGTCCTCTCCTGATGTTCGGTGCAGGAACAGGGCTGACAGCCAGGTGTGCGGAACTCGGGGGTGCAGATTTAATAGCCGTATACTCCACTGCTCATTACCGCATGATCGCCCAACCTTCCCTTTTGGCTTGGCTCCCTTATGAAAATGCCAACGAACTTGTGGTGAAAATGGCCAGAGATATTCTCCCGGCTGTTAAGGAAACTCCCTGTATTGCAGGGATCGGTGCCCACGATCCCCGCCTGGACATAAACATCTTTATCGATCAACTGCTGGCCATGGGGTTCTCCGGGTTTACCAATGAACCCTTCGTTGGCATCTATGGGCAGGAATTCGGAGCACAGCTGGAGGCAGTCGGTCTCGGTTTTTCCAGAGAAGTAGAATTGATCAGAACTTGCCACAAAAGAAATCTGTTTTCCGTTGCCTGGGCCTTTACCGCTGATGAGGGATGGGCGATGGCAAACGCAGGAGCAGATGTGATCGGAGCCATTGTTGGGGTTACAGCCGGGGGATTGACAGGGACAACGAAAACACAGACCTTGGAACAAGCAGCGAAACAAATTGAGGAAATCTATAAGGCAGCGGCAAAAGCCAATCCCGAGATCATCGTCCTTACTCACGGCGGCCCCTTCAAAGATGTAGAAACAGCGGAATATTCCCTCATTCACACATGTGCAGCGGGTTACGCCTCTGGTTCCAGTGGGGAACGAATCCCCACAGAAACTGCGGTTATAGAAATCACCCGCCGGTACAAGAACTGCCGGGTCAAATAACAGTAGGCTAGGAAATAGCCTAGCCTGGCTCGGTTGATGTTATTCCACAAATCAAATGGTCACTGAAACAAAAG
>DURJ01000172.1 GCA_012837285.1 Bacillota bacterium | reverse complement strand
GCTAAGCTTAAGGCCGGTCATTTGCCTCATCCTTTCACCTGGAGTGAACCGATGATGGCTTTGCAAAGATTAACCCGGGCCAGATACCATCTGGTACAAGCTTTGGTGCGGGAAAGCAACTTCCTTAATTAGTGATGCCTTTTTCGGGCAAACACCTCCTCGACGGCAGCGAATTTCTAAAATAATTTCCAATTACCACTTGACATCACACCGCTGCTCCAAGGATTTTACGGCTCGATGACGTCAGTGCTTAGGCCAATTGCATTATAATACTTGACGGCGCCAGGGTGGCCGGGGATAACCCAGTTAGCGGTCAGCAGTCTGTGGTCGTCATTAAAGGCCTTACATTGGTCATATTGCTTAGCAAGTTGTGGAAGTAGTACTTCAACATAAGCCTTGGTGATGTTGTAGGCGTCTTCCTCAGAGAGCAGGTCCACGGAAGCCCACACGTAGTTGGGATCGCCGAGGGTAGTTATCAGCTCATCCTGGTCACGATAGACATTAGCCGGAACAATGGTGTCCCACATCCAAGCGTACTTTTCCCTGAAGTTGGCGTAGATCTCCTCATCGAGGCCGTAGACTCGCAGCTTCGTAGTCATGCTAAGCTCGTAAATGGAGGGCTCTGGCAGCGGCTGTGTGGCGATGATGGCGTCGATAGTACCCTCAGCAAGGGCCTGGGCGGCTTCGGGGTAGTCAATGGAGAAGGTGGTTAGCTCATTAAACTCGTAAACGTCCTCAGAAGCGCGGGTATAGCCATAAGCCTCGAGCACGTAGGAATTCTTGAACTCATTGGAGGAGCCAGCGGCTCCTATGGCCACCTTCTTGCCAGCGAGGTCCTCGTAGCCGTAGATGTCGGAGCTGTCCTTTACGAAGAGCAGCGTGGCCTGGGACATGTAACTCCACAGAATACCGCAGTTAAGCTTGCCCTTGTCCTCGTACTTGCCCGTACCGTTATAAGCGTTGTACAGCCGCTCTGGAGAAGCGAGTGTAATAGCGGCTTCACCGCGATAGACTAAATCGATATTTTCACTGGTACCGTTAGAAGCCTCGCAAGTCATGTTATATTCGGGGTGAACTTCCTTCATTAGGCCTGAGATGGAGGCAACGTACATATACTGGAAGGTTCCGGTCTGGGAACAGGGAAAGGAAAAGAACTGTGTTTCCTCTCCGGGAGTCGTTGTGTCACTCTGTGTCTTCTGCTGGCTACTGCTGGATGAGCATCCGGCAACCAGGCCGAAGGCCAATATCGCGCATAGGACAAAGGTAAGGATTCTCTTTGACTTTCTGTTCACTTTAGCTTCCTCCTTTTGATTTTTCCTCGTTTCAGTATTTAGGTTCTATTGAGCATTTACCAGAGTTGTACATTTTTGGTTTTTTGTCGACTGTTATCTGTTCACTTTCCGGAGCCGCCCCCTTTCTTGATTTTCAGCACGTCGCCGTTTAAAACAAGGTTGAAAGCACTGTAGAGTAGGTCATAAAGGGGGAGTGGCCAGGCGGGTGCTATTTGACGCTTACACCGTTTAGCATCCATTTATCTCTGCACCCTTCCCGAAGCGTCTCCGCGCGCCAGGAGCTCCACCTCATCCACGCTAACCAGATTAAAGTCACCGGTTATGCTGTGTTTTAAGCAGGAAGCTGCGGCGGCAAAGTCCACTGCTTCTTGTGGTGCCTTGCCGGTTATTAGGGAATAAATTAAGCCGCTACCAAAGGAATCGCCGCCGCCGACACGATCCACGATCG
>DURJ01000171.1 GCA_012837285.1 Bacillota bacterium | reverse complement strand
GGGGCCTTTACCATCTGCCGGCGGCGAGGGCCGACCGGAAACAATTATCTGGCTAACGCCTTTGCTGCCAACGATCCTATCTCTACGGGAGAGTTGTTACAGAGGCTTTTCCCCCTGCCAGCAGGTCTAACCCCGGTAGTACTTTACAACCACCGACCTGACCGGCTGCAGCGGGCCAGGGACTTTTATCCTATCTTAGCTCAATTGATCCAGGATGGTATTGATGTTTACTCTATAGGGCTTAGGCGACCGCCCTTTCCGGGGATAACCCATTTCGGTTGTCTTAAACCCGAGGTTTTGTTAACCAAACTGGGCACTGGCCCTTTCCTTATCATAGGCATTGGCAATATCGACGGTATGGGCCATAAACTCAGTGAGTATTTCACCATAGGGGGGACCCAGGTGTGGAAACTGCCTTAATTGTTGGTCTACTTATCGCTATTCTCTTTCATGAAATCTTTGGACTGTCTCCCGGTGGCTTGGTGGTACCAGGTTACTTGGGTTTTTTCCTCTTACAGCCTAGGCGGGTATTAGTAACCCTGACCTTTGCCATCCTCACTATGGTGGTGTTACGGTTCCTGGAGGAAAGAATTCTCCTTTATGGGCGGCGTAAATTTTTGGTAGCTGTTTTGGTGGGGGCCCTATTGCCCAAGGCAGCAGTGGCCGTTTTCGGGCCTACGTGGTTGGGGTTGGGGTCTTCCATCGGTTTCGTTATTCCCGGCCTTATAGCTCAGGATATGGATACCCAAGGGGTGGGAACAACCCTTTTGGCTCTTTTTCCGGCAGCCATCATGGTCCGCCTGGTTGTAGAGTTGTGTATCAGGATGGGTTTTCTATGAAAAGACTAACATTGATGCAGCTGTTCCAAGGCAAAACCTGGTTTGCCCCTTTCAGCAAGAATCTCACTTGGCTCCCTTTGGTAGTTCTAGTTACCACGGCTGCTTTTGGCTGGGCTTGGCTGGGGAAGGAAGTTGTCCCTACCTCCTATCACCACCGGCAATTAGCGGCAGCTCAGGCTATGGCCCGAGGCATGGAGGTATTGGCAGAATACCGTCATACCCATGGTCCAGCCATGGCACGGGAAGATTACAATGAGACGGGGCTCATTGGAGTCGAATATTCGCCTCTCACTACTACCTTAGCCCCACTGTGGGTGAAACGAACCACCGCAAATCCTAATATGGCCGCCCTAGTGGTGCGCCTTCTATGGGAAGGGGGCGTGCGGCCCGGTGATCGGGTAGCGGTTGGTCTATCCAGTTCGTTTCCAGCACTCAATCTGGCACTTGGTACAGCTCTTGATGCTATGGAAGTGGAAGGGGTAATCATTTCCTCTCTTGGGTCGTCTTCCTGGGGAGCTAATCACCCTAATCTGACTTGGTTGGACATGGAGTCACTTTTATACCAAGCAGGAGTTATAGGGCGGCAGAGTATTGCCTTTTCAGCCGGTGGAAGAAATGATCTTATTACTGGGTTCTCCCGGGAGGGACAGGAAGCACTACTGGCTGCGGTGGGGCGACGGAAAGGGGAGCTTATTAATACAGGTTCATTAGCCGCCAATATTGAACGGCGTCTAGAGATATACGGCAATAGTGATTACGCTGCCTATATCAATGTAGGGGGCAGCTTGGCCAGTCTGAGCGAAGTCTCAGCCGTAGAGCTACGACCGGGGCTGCAAAAATTGCAGCTTCTTCCTTCAGGAGTGGCCCCATGTTCACCTTTGGAGGTAGCACAGACAGGGGTGGTCATCAATTTGTTGGAAGTTGGAACCTTAGCTTTGCGCTACGGATTGCCTCTTGATCCTTATCCTTTGCCCCCACTGGGAATAGGGTCAGTCTATATGTACGAGGTAGTACCTCTGGGCCGGCTGGCGGTGGCCCTCTGGTTATCCTTGGTAGCACTGTTGTCACCTTTAATCGTAGATGCATTTAAGAAGCGGAGTAAAGAAAAACAGATTGAGCAGATCGGGAAAGGATCTCTTAACAGTTAGACTTAGCCCTTGGATGTGGCGGCAGTCCAGCAGCTTATCTTTCATTTCGGAAAAGGAGTATATGTTATGGCAGTTTCAATTTCTCTTATTGTCTTGGGCTTGGTTATGCCGGCGCTGGTCACCGTCCATGACTTTGGTATCATTCCCTTAATACACCAAGCCATCCTGGAAGGTGATAGCGGGTACCTCCTTATGGCTACAGCCAAGTTGGTGCTCCTGAATACCCTGCGGGCCTTGCCCCACTACCTTGGTGTTTTCCTGTTGGCAGAGCTTCTTGTTCACAAGGCCAATGGGGTGAAGAAATGGCTGGTGTTGTTGGGCTGCTTGGCTTTGATCCCATTGGTTTATGGAACCATCGAACTTATTTACGATATCCGCTATGACTTTGGTGGTCCAGCCCTCATTGCCTTATTGGGAATCATCGCCTTACACCATCAAATGGTAAATCATCGACCAAACATTCCCTATAAGGCCCTAATTCTCATCCTGATCTTGGCCGCAGTCCAATCGCTAGACGTGGTTCCCGCCCTTACCCCCTACGGATTTGGACGAGGTGAGATATCACTAAGCATTAAGGAAGCAGGTACCTTTTTAGAGGCTGAACCCATTCTATCTCTCTTGGGTGTAGCTTTTTTCATCACCTGTAGCTTTAGTGCTTTGGCTTTGGGCCAGTTGATGGTCCACTATAATAGGGAGCTGGTGTTAGTGGAGCAAGCCCAGCGTCAGGAAGAAAATTTACATGCGGCTCGCCTTGAGGCATTACACTCTCGCTCTGCAGTGGAGATTCAAGGTTTGGTTCACGATCTAAAAACTCCCCTAACCAGTATTCAGGGTCTCGCTGGAGTAATTCAGCTTAAGAGCAAGGATGACAAGATTGCCGAATACGCTTACCGCATCGAGCAGAGTGTAGATCAGATGAATGAAATGGTAGGGGAGATTCTTCACCATGACGCCCGACGGCGCATTTCACCTAGGGCATTAATTAAATACACCTTGTCCCATTTATCCTCTCACCCTAAAGTAGGAGCAGTGGATGTGTTTTTGGAGGAAGACCTGCCTGACTTGCTAGTGAACCGTATCCGTGTTACTCGGGCCTTGGTCAACTTCTTAGATAATGCTTTGGCATCTATTCCTGCCAAGTATGGGTGGGTAAAGGTTCGGGTGCATAGAATTGGGGTACAAATTGGGGCACAGGTGGCTATTGTTATCAAAGACAATGGTCCAGGGGTTGCACCAGAAGACTTAAACCAAATCTGGGACATGGGTTTTTCTACCCGAAACAGCTTGGGTTTAGGGTTACCCTTTGCTCGTTCAGTGATCATCGATCACGGCGGAACGGTTACTTGTACTAGCAGTCCAGGCCAGGGGTATAAGGTACGAATATTACTCCCGGGAGGTGAAGGCCATGGACGAGAAGCCACAAATTCTAGCTGTTGATGATGATACTGATATCATTTATACTCTAAGGGCTATTGCAGAACTGGCTGGGTGGTGGTTACAAACAGCTACCAGCGGGAAGGAGGCTTTGGCTGCTTATTCTGCCGATCCTCCTGATTTAGTCATAGTAGATTACCATATGCCAGGGATGGATGGGGTCACCTTGGTAACCAAACTTAGGGCCATGGATGGTAATTTACCAATTGTGATCCTGACAGTAGATGACCGTCACGAATTGGCCGCCCAGTTTCGGAAGGCGGGAGCTACCGACTTTGCTCTAAAACCCATCAAAGCCCCGGATCTAATTTCCCGCATTGAGCTAAATTTGGAACTAGCGTCTTACCAGCGGGGGGAAACAGGGCAAAAGGGCATCAGTACTGGCACCATGGAACTTATCCGTAAATGCCTAGCTGAGGCCAAAGGGCCTTTGACTATTAATGAAGTTGCCAAAGCCACCGGTTTAGCCTACTCCACGACCTACCGCTACCTTAACCATCTCCACAGCCTAAATGTAGTAGACAGTTTCGATGACTATGGTAAAGTTGGTAGGCCTAAAAAGCGATACCAATTGGTCAGAAGAGAAATGTAGGTTATTCATTCCCTTGTGAATATAGAAGACAGCCACTGCTTTGACCCTAGCAAAACCTATTTGCTAGGGTTGAAGGGAACATATAATCAGTAGTTTTTGAACGGTAACACCATTACATAACGGTTCAATAATGCGTTACATACAAAGAAGGGAACCTTACGTACAAGTTCTCTCTTTGTGTGTTACGACTTCTGTCCGAAGATTTATTACGACAACAGCCGGGGCCAACGCCGGGTACCGTAGGCTAAAAGCAGACGGTCGAAAACAACACCCAGGGCGGTGAAGTAGACGGCGGCAGCCAGATAAAGTAGCGTAAAAGAGCCAACAGCGCGGTAAAGAAGCCAGAGGATAAATCCGCCCAAGGCTACTAACAGCCAGCCGGCTAGGCCGGCTAAAAGGCCGTTAAAGTTACCTTTCATGGCTTTTTGGGGATCAGTCCATTGGGTGCGGGGCCAGGTGAGATCGATCATGAGCCCCACTTCGGCCAGGGGCCAGGCGGCCAACAGTCCCAGTGCTGTTCCAGCCAGGAGGGGTAGCCCTGATAAATGAAAGAAGAAATAGGCTACTGCTGCCCAGGCGACGGCAGCTAGGCACTGAAGAGAAAGAGAAAAGGTTAGTTTGGCCAAGAGTTGGGTTCTGGGTGACAACGGCAATACCAAGCTCCAAAACAGCAACGAGCCTTCTCTGGAAATGGCGGTAGAAGGTACTTGGTTCATAGCTGCAGTGACGGCCCCGATACCGGCCAGAATCAAACCGGCTAGCCACCTTAAATCGCCGCCTACCATGACAAAATCCACTACTTGTTTTAGCTCTCCCCGTGCCAAGAAGGGGAACAGTATAATCAGCGGTAGCAAAAAAAGATTAATTGTTCCATTAAGGGCAAAAATCGGGGTGCGCCAAAATAGCCGCGCTTCTCGCTCTAAACAAGCTATAAAAGGGCTCGAACCGGCACTAGTAGCTAGGCGAGCTTTACGCCTCTTATGCCGATTATTGGAACGTACCGGGGCTTCTCGTTCGGCCAGGGCTTGTCGCACTACTCCCGGGGCTAATAATGCTAGCACCGCCAGGGCGGCACCGGAAACCAGCGCGAATAGAAACAAATACATGAGACCGCGAGCAGAGCCTGCTTGGGCCAGGGCTTGCCCAAACCAAACAGCCGGCGGCAACCAAGACTTAACCCCCGCAGCCAGATCAGGACGCGCCAACAACTTTTCTTGCAGAGCAAGGCTGGGATCGTCTCCGGAACGCATCAAAGTAGCTTGCAGACCCAGCACCAATACCAAAAACAGCAGTGAGAACAGCACGCGGGCCTTGTCCCGGTCACGAAAGCGGCCGCTAAAGCGCATCACCAAGGCTGTAACCGGAGTGGCTACTGCCAGCGGCAGAGCCGGCAATAGCAGATATACTATGGGGAGAATCAGCCAATACAGGGCTGAGGGGCGGGCTCTGAGGCCATATACCACTAAGATGGGGGCTACCGTCAAAAGTAGAGTCAGTAGTTCCCCCAGCCAAACCAGCAGCAGTTTAGCCCCGGCCAGTTGCCAAGGAGCCAGAGGTAGCGGAGCCAGGCGGACAAAGTCGTCTTCGTAATAGAAAGCTGACGCTAAATAAGGTACGCCAAACACTAGCACTGTAAATTGGCCCGCAGCAGCAGCCAACAGCAGTGCCAGCGACGGATCGCCCAGTATAGTAGTTGCTTGATAGATGCCGCTAGACAGTTCAAAGAGCAGGCGGAAGAAGGGTAGTAGCGAAAGGCCTGCTAATAGTATTAGACCTACCTGTTTTTTACTGTCACGTTTCGTTGTACGCCAGGTGAAATAATTAGATATCAGAAGCAGTTTGAAAGTTGCCCACAGCTTTACCATTCGTCTTCGTCTCCTTCGGGCAAGCGGGCTTCGGTGAGAGTCAAAAACACCTTTTCCAAACTCTCCCCGGCGCCGCCGGCTACCTGGGAGCGTATTTCGTCCAGAGTGCCGCAAGCTATCAGTTGCCCGTGGTTAATAATGGCCACCCGGTGACAAAACCGCTCCGCTACTTCTAACACATGGGTGGAGAAAAAGACGGTATTGCCTGCCTCGGCGTGTTGGCGCAGAATATCTTTTAGAATGTAAGCCGAGCGCGGATCCAGCCCTACCAGGGGTTCATCTAAAATCAGTACCTGCGGTCGTGGCAGAAGGGCTCCGGACACCACTATCTTTTGGCGCATACCGTGGGAATAGCTCTTGAGTGGGTCATCTAACACCTGACTTAAATCAAAGGATTCCAACAGCGGCTCTAACCGCTCCCAGCGCACCTTTGCCGGCACTTCGTACACATCCCCTAAGAAGTTAAGGTATTCTCTGCCTGTAAGCCGCTCCCACACCGCAGGATTGTCAGGGACAAAGCCGATACGGTGCTTAGCTGCAAGTGGATTTTGCACCACATCGACCCCGGCCACTTCTATATGCCCGCTATTAGGGACAAGCAATCCTACCAACATATTAATAGTGGTGGTTTTGCCGGCCCCATTAGGCCCCAGGAAACCGAAAATCTCGCCCGAATTAACTTCTAAACACAGATCATCCACGGCTTTTACTTGGCCGTGGGCGTAGGATTTGGATACATGTGATAATTTGATCATGGTAACACCTCTTAATTTTGGTTCTAGGTCTCTAATCAAAAATACACAACCTGTCTATCTCACCATAGATACCGGGCGACCGCAGAGGGCCGCTCTTACACCAGGCTTTCAGCCTAGCCGTCGAAAAAGAAAGTAAGATTGAACCGCGGGGACCAGGGCAGCGAAAGTCAGGGCTCCGAAAAGGACAACAAACCCGTATTCGCCGGGCAGGAAAGCCGCCACCAGGCCGATGAGGCCGCTTAGGACCCAAATCTTGGCGGCCGAGCGGTGAGTCAGGCGCCATACCTCCGGACTGGCTATGGTCCAAGGGGTGCGAATACCCACAAAGTAATTGTGC
>DURJ01000170.1 GCA_012837285.1 Bacillota bacterium | reverse complement strand
TGCCTGTGAATACTTGATAAACAGAGTATCATGTCCCACACACAATCCTAAAATTATGTTTAAATCGGTCTGGGATTTGTTAAGAGCCATTGCTTGTCCAATTGGGTTGCACATGGGTTCATACGTGTTCGGCCTTAGTTTTTCCTGCTCTTGAATTCTCAAGAATTCCTTGGGAATACTGCCGTTTTTACAGACCACAGAATTGACGGTGAAACCGTTTTTCTTCAGCACTTGCACTAAAGCGGAGGCCTCAGTCTTTAAGCCAATACAAAAGGCAACCCCCAAGTTGGTGAAGCCACATTTTCTGGCAAAGTGCATTATTTCCTCTAACCTAGACCAACGGCAATACCCCTCACTTTCCACTAGAGCAGAGTTGCGGGCAATCTCAAGATTCTCCGCTTCCTTGTAAAGTGCTTTCACATCTTCCGGGTCGTCTTTGCAGGGGCAATTCCGTGGCACTTCATCTAAATTGCCCTGACGACAGTTGTTGCTCTTACACTGTGCACATGTGTACAAGCCAATCACTCCTTAATGTTCTCGTCACTCCAAACTTGATAGCGATCTGAATCGGCCTGTACAGCCGACAAAGCAAACCCCAAGGCCTATAACCAAGGTGGCCAAGGTTGATCCCTCATGAGGCATAATGAGGCGGCAACAGTTTGGCAATCCTTGCCTAATTGTGACTAACTGTTATCAGCAATAATAAACACAGCATAGGTCTCATTCTGTCAGGCTGTGTTTGTTTATTCCTACCATACACATTACATATCTGGTACCACGAAAAAGTTTCATCAGCTAAGAAGGATAATCTACGAGAATGTCGAATATTATCCTAGGTTCCACTTAGTGGACCGCAATCCCGGATAGCGGAACTTCAGCTTTAGGGGAGGACACCATGAAGAGAAAGGATTTTGTATATTCGGTAGGCAAGGCTTTTGAGATAATTGAAATGCTGAGCAGATATCCCTCTGGGCTTACCATCAGCTATATATCATCCGAGCTTGGATGGAGCAAAAGTACGGTTCACAGGTTTTTATCAACACTACTTGAGCTGGGCTATGTTGGGCAAAAACAGGATGGTAGCTATAGGCTGTCGCTAAAATTTCTGGCCATTAGCAATAGCTTAATTAACAGTCTTGAGCTAAGGGATGTGGCTAAACCATTTCTTAAGCGTCTGGCTGAAGAGGCCAGTGCTGATGTGCATCTAGCTACTTTGGAAGGCTTTGATGCTGTATTTGTGGATCGTGTCGACGGAAGCGCCCCGTTAACAACTAATTTCCATATCGGACGACGGGCCCCAGCTTACTGTACGGCGGTAGGCAAGGTCATATTAGCTGAAATAAGTGAGGACGAACTGGACAGACGTGCGTCCTCAAACATATTTCAATCATTCACTCACAATACAATTACTTCGCTGCCTGAGCTTAAAGCCCAATTAGCTATAATAAGAGAGCAAGGTTTTGCAGTGGATAATTCGGAGCACAATGTTGAGATTGGATGCATTGCTTCAGCCATAAAAGACTCCCGGGCGAAACCCTTGGCTGCTGTCAGCGTGTCGGGCTCTGCCGAAAAGATATTAGGGGAAAACGCGTCTAACCTAGCGCGCCTTGTTAAGGAATGTGCAAAGCGCATCTCATTTGAACTTGGCTATGTCTATCATTAATGATTGGGGGCAATAAAATGGCCAGAAAGACAATTGCGATGAGACTCCCGCCCCGGATAGTGCGTATTGTCTTCCATGATGTGGAGGTGATTAATGTAGACAAACCGAATACCAGTCAAAAACCTTTTAAACACTATCAGTTGCAGCCCGCTGTTAACCACCTTGAGTCCGTTGGCCAGTAACCAACCGGATGACATTAATAATGGCATTCAGTTCGTCCTCGCTCAATTTGGCATCGGCCGCTAAGCTGGCCAGTTCAATGTAAGGACCAATGTCTTCCCTGAGAAGGAGCCGTTTAATTTCTTCAGGCAACTGCTCATCAATGGTGCTCAATGGTAAAATCGTACCGTCTTCGGTTTCAGCGCGACCAATCAAATAATCTACGGTTACATTTAAGGCATTACTCAATTTAATCAGGGTCGGAATATCCGGCATTCGCGCTCTACTTTCGTACTTTGCTATCGTCCAGTAAGAAACATCGATTGCTTGGGCTAATTCCTCCCGTGATATTTCCCGCTCTTCTCTTAGGTGCTTCAGTATATCAGCGAACTGCATAAGCATCACCTGCCGTCCTATGTTTATCCGGAAACTGACAGCGCACCGTCATTTCTTATATAAAGACGTGTACTTTGGCCCATAAATAGAATTATCCCTATCTATCTTCTATAGGCACCACCGTTTTTCCTCTTGCTATTTTCCCTGATCTTCATAAATTGTTGTCCCAAGTTTGGGGAAGAAGAATGCCCACCCCCTGGTACCCGGCACTTAACCGCGGGACCGCACTATCAATGTCAAATAGAGCCGGCATTGGTGGGCAAGGTAGTGGACCTTGACACATACAGGGAGTTGCTATAAACTAAAACGGGATGGAATTGGACGTATTGTCCAGGAGCATGGCGCTTTTGCTATGACTCCTTATTATTGCTGCAATGTTGGACAAAGTGTCTAAGGAGGTTGTTTCATGAATGGATTTGAGGCCCAAAACCAAAAGGTGGCAGTCATACAAGGCAATGAAGCAGTTGTCGAAGGGGCCATCGCCGCAGGCTGCCGTTTTTTCGC
>DURJ01000169.1 GCA_012837285.1 Bacillota bacterium | reverse complement strand
TATTGGACCAAGTGATCAAGGAGCGGCAGTTGCCTTATGAGATTAACAGCGGTTTTATCAGGGTAGTACAAGAAGTGCTGTCAGGGATGGAACGAGTTGTGGTGCGGGCACCGGAGTTAAAACAAGCGCTGAACCAAGGAGGTGCTCCTTGTACGTTGGCCGAGTTCCAGGAACGATTTAAGGCTTATGTTGAGTCGATTACCCGGGGTAAAGATCCAGGCAAAGTCCGTATTGTGCTGGAATAGGGAGTGATGATTATGAGCCAGCATCGTTATCAACAGAGAATAAGCGTGCCGAAGCAGAAAAAACCGGCAGTAGAAAAGCAGCAATTTCGCCTTACCAAAGAACTGTTGGATCAGGTCCGGCATATAGACGGCTTTCCCCTGGCCGAAGATGAAGATATTATCAACCTATCGGATCCGCCTTATTATACAGCTTGCCCCAATCCGTTTTTGCCGGCATTTGTTAAAGAACATGGCCGGCCTTACGATCCGGCCACTGATGATTATCACCGTGAACCTTTCGCTGCCGACGTGGCCGAAGGGAAGAATAATCCTATTTATAATGCTCATTCCTATCATACCAAAGTGCCTCATCGAGCTATTATGCGCTATATCCTTCATTACACTGAGCCGGAAGATATTGTCTTCGATGGCTTTTGCGGCACCGGTATGACGGGTGTGGCAGCGCAGCTGTGCGGGGACGAGAAAGAGGTGGCTGCTTTAGACTACCTGATTTCTCCCGACGGTACAATATTGGATGACAAGGGCCGGCCTTTGTCTAAGCTAGGTGCCCGCAAAGCAGTGCTGGTGGACTTGTCACCGGCAGCTACCTTCATCGCCTACAACTATAATAGACCGGTGGATGTAGCTGCTTTCGAGCGTGAGGCGAAGCGCGTCTTGGCCGAAGTAGAAGAGGAATGCGGTTGGATGTACCAAACACAGCATGTTATTAACGGGAGGGTGCAAAAGGATTTAAATGGAAGACCCCTCTTCGGAACGATTAACTACACAGTCTGGTCCGATGTGTTTCTTTGCCCCAGCTGCAGTGCGGAGCTGGTATTTTGGGATGTAGCTGTGGACAAAACTGAAGGGAAGGTAATGCGTGAGTTCCCGTGCCCTTCTTGTGATGCCAACCTTACTAAGCGGGAACTGGAACGGGCTACCGAACGGATCTGGGACCGGGATCTGGGGCAGGTTATCACCCGGGCCCGGCAAGTGCCGGTCCTCATAAACTATGCTGTGGGTAAAAAACGGTTTGAAAAACAGCCGGATGAGTTTGACTTCGAGCTGATCAAGAAAATTGAAGACAGCCCCATACCGTATTGGTATCCCACCGATATATTGCCCGAAGGGGAAAAAACACGAGATCCTTTCTCGGTTGGTATTACTCATGTACACCATTTTCACAGCCGGCGGAACCTGCAGATCTTAGCGGCTATACATCATAAATTACTTAATAAAGATATAGATGCTGATTTTCAGAAATGCTTATTGTTGCTTTTTACAAGTAACTTAATTAACATCAGCAAGTTGAACCGATATCGGCCGAAAGTTTCATTTCCATATAATCCATTAAGCGGAACTATCTACATTTCTTCTCAAATTAGCGAAGCGAATGTATTTACTGCCTTCTCGAACAAGATTAAGAGACTCGCAGCAGCATTATCCAAGATTTCGAGTACCAATCTTGTTTCTACACATTCGTGTAGCAGCATTAAGCTGGAAAACTGTAGCATAGACTATATTTTTACTGATCCCCCTTACGGCGGCAATCTCATGTATTCGGAACTAAACTTTCTTTGGGAAGCATGGCTCAAAGTATTTACCAACAACAAACCGGAAGCCATTGAGAATAAAGTGCAGGGCAAGGGTCTTCGGGAATATCAACATCTGATGGAAAAGTGCTTTGCCGAGTGCTACCGCATATTGAAACCAGGCCGTTGGATGACGGTGGTGTTTCACAACTCCAAGAATCGTGTCTGGAATGCTATCCAGGAGGCTATTATGCGAGCAGGTTTCGTTGTCGCTGACGTAAGAACCTTAGATAAGAAGCAGGGAACTTTTAATCAAGTAAGAATAGGTACCAATGCTGCCGTAAGACAAGATCTAATTGTTTCTGCGTATAAACCCAACGAAGGCCTAGAAGAAAGCTTTCGCCTTAAAGCCG
>DURJ01000168.1 GCA_012837285.1 Bacillota bacterium | reverse complement strand
TTTAATATCATTCCGTCCTCTCCTCCGCTTCTATGGGTACTGCCAAATAGTTCCAACCATCGCGGGCATCTAACAGACGGTAGACTGAACCGCGGCGTGTACCGGGGAAGAAAACTAGTAACCGACCGCGAACGCTGGGGGCTATCAATTCGATTAACCTGGAGACGCGAATAAGTCCGAACAGGGCGCCGGCACCGATGAGAGCAGCCACGGTGGTTTCATCGCCGGCAGCTAAATCTTGTTGCAGCCCAGAGGTCAGATCCTGCTGAAACAAATCCAGGGCCGGATTGGCTCCTTTGGGATTGTAAAAGAACTGTTCTCGGTATTCGTGATTGGCCAGCCAGGTTTCGAAAGAGTAGGTAATATCCAGAGGTAGCCACTTACGATTGGCTTCTCGGGTGGCCAACTCAAAGGCGCCTAGACGGGCCCGCAGCCGCCGTTCGTCGGGCGGATCGTAACGACAAAACCAAACTCTTTCTTGACTGGACAGGCCGCCTTGCCAGGGAAAACTCACATAACTAGCATAAGAGTCAAGAAGAGACTGAATTTTGGACATGCCAACACCTCACTTTTCTGACCTTGAGTCCCAAACATCGGGAAAGCTGATTTCTACTACTCCGCCGGCGTTTTTGTAATCTAGCCAGCCGCGATTGGCGGCCGCAAAAGCATGATCATGTACGTCTGCTAGGGGAGCGTCGAGCAACTTGACCCAGAGGGAGTCCAGCAGATATTGTCCACGGAGCCCGGTTATGTATCCTAAAAAGAGAGCATAGGCGGTGCTGGCCGGGCCGGATGTGGCCCGAGTACGGACTTTGGTGCGATGACCGGACAAATGGCCGGCTTGCTTCCAGGAAGATAGTAGTCGGCGTACCATTCCGGCCATTATACCGGGACTGTAGCGGTTGGAGTATTTTTCTTTTAGGGTCTCTTCCAGAGCTGCTTTAGGCAGGGTAGTATCTTGTGGCCAAGCCAAAACGATGCCGGCTGACTGGCGCAGAATTGGATCCCGAGCAGCGGCGCAAAGAAGAGCCAGCAGAGGCTGTTCTTCAATATCGTAGTGCCAGAAGAAGCGCAACGCGCTGTAGACAAGAATATCTGAATTGAGACCGTAGAACTCCCTCAGGCAACGAAGAATGCCCTGGCGAGAAGAATATGTACCCTTGCCCAGGATGTTGTTGTCTATTACTAATTGCCGAATTTCTTCATAAGATAGAGTCGGCTTTGTAGACGCGAACAGTAGGCGAACATCGTTTACCGAAATGCTGCGTCTACTATGGATGGCAGAAGGTTCAAGGACAAAGCCTAGCTGAGCAATATCCGCACTATTGTTCATATGTAAGTCACATCCTGTCAATAGGGCAAAAAGTTTGAAGCGGGTCATGGTCAAGTAGCGGGAAAAACGAAGATTTTACACCTTGGCTTCATTATAGTAGTTGTAGGCAAGAGCAGTCAATAACAGGCAGGGTTGGCAGGGTTCAGTGGCAAACATATGGTATAATAATTGATGTTACTATAACAATGCGGAGGAATATCATTGCAAATCAGACAAGCTTATCGGGACGAAGCAGCAGAAATAGCTCCGCTGGTTCAGGCGGCGGTGGGC
>DURJ01000167.1 GCA_012837285.1 Bacillota bacterium | reverse complement strand
CCATCGCCAAAATGAAAGACGGAGTTATTATCCTGAACAATGCCCGCGGTCCCTTGATTGTAGAACAAGACTTGGCTGACGCCCTAAACAGCGGTAAAGTGTATGCAGCCGGACTGGACGTAGTTTCTAGCGAACCGATTAAAATGGACAATCCGCTCCTTAAAGCCAAAAACTGTTTTATTACACCACACATCTCTTGGGCACCCAAAGAGAGTCGTCAGCGGCTACTGAACATCGCAGTGGATAATCTCACCCAGTTTCTGGCCGGCAATCCGGTAAACGTAGTAAACAAATGAGAACCAAGAATCTAATAATACAAAGGCCCCCAAGCCATACAGGTCTAGGGGGCCTTTGTATTGGCGTTGCCAGTTGAACTGTAGCCAGGGGGCTGGACTCGTCTTTATTGAGCAAAGGTTGGGAAGTCCCGTTGCCAATTATATCCATTTTATCAGGCCCACCCTACACAATAACCGCAGAAATTGAAGTGGCAGTTCCCAGCCCAGTTATGGCATAATGAGTTTGCGTGCCACTGCCAGGGCTTCGGCCGGGTACTCATTTTGCAGGATATGATCTACAAACTTCATAGCATTAATATGGCAGCCTAAGCTTCAGGCCGAAGCTTGGTGCATAAAAGGCAGTCCAAGCGCCGAGACGATTGGCTAAGCAAATAAGTAGGCCGCGATAGAGAGAGAAACAAGTCTTACGAATTCCAAAGAAAATCTAAGCAGTAATACAAGCCAAATTAGAAAGGCAACAGTAAGGATGACTAAAATCAGGGTTAGTGTCGTCCAAATGCGGGTTCAAATGGGGGACAAGAGAGCTAACCTAGCACACGCTAAGGATTTGATTGAGAGAGCCTGCCTTGATACCCCAGACATTATTCTTCTGCCGGAAACCTTTAATGTAGGCTTCTTCCCTGCACAACTGGCGCCTTTGGCAGATGCTATGGAGCGGGGGGAAGGCTGGACTTTACTTTCCAATTTGGCTAAGAAACATGAAATCAATATTGTGGGAGGATCTGTAGCTAGGTTAGGTCCTGAAGGCCAGATTCTTAACACTATGTACGTTCTTGACCGACAAGGTCAGGAAGTGGCGCTGTATGATAAGATCCACCTCTTTTCGCCCTCCGGTGAAAACAAAGTTTTTGAAGCGGGCAATAAACCTTGCTGTTTTGAGTTGGAGGAGGTGCTCATGGCTAGTATTATATGCTATGACCTACGTTTTACTGAACTTGTCCGTGGTTTAGCGTTGTCAGGAGCCCAAGTTCTCTTTGTTCCGGCCCAGTGGCCCTACCCCAGATGTGAACATTGGCGGACATTGCTACGTGCCCGTGCTATCGAAAACCAGCTGTTTGTGGTAGCGGCTAACGCTTGTGGCCCCATGGGAAAGGTAGTGAACTGCGGTCATTCAGCAATTATCGACCCCTGGGGGCAAGTACTGGTAGAAGCAGGCAAAGAGGAGAGTTTACTTAATGTGGACCTGGATCTAACACAAGTTCAGGCCGTTCGCCGGCGCATTGCAGTGTACAACGACCGGCGCCCCGAAATATATGCAACACTATAATATTGAGAACGCAATGTTATAGTTAGCCCCTATCCTTAAAAAGTGTGCATAAAGATCTAAAGACAAGGCACCCATGTTAATATTTACTAGCCTTAACATGACCTGTCTCTTCGCCGAACTCATTTTGAGCCCGGCTTTGTGTTCATCGCTACCTTGTATATTAGTAAAATTTCCAGGTTACTTTGCTGTAAGGCTCTTTTGTCTACTACTTGTACGGAGTTTCTTCTTGACCCGTTGGTGGCATTTTTGTATCCGGTCTTTACATTGTACCCGCGTTGAAACACAAGAAACGCTCGTACGAGAGAAAAGGGTGTCAAAGCTTTCAGCGCATATCCCCCCCCCGCGTATTTCCACCTGCCACAATACTGTTGCGATTGTACTCTCCATAGGTAGTCATGAGGTAGTCATGGCGAGGTTTAGATAATGTCTCCCAGGAGCGCCATAACAGAAACACTTGGACAAAAATTATTATCCCTAGAAGGAATTTATTATCATATGTAGAATATAGTTACCTAGAATATTATTCTAGGTCTAATAATTATCGTAAAAATATAGGGAAAGGGTGTGATTGACAATTATGAAGGAAGAAATTAGGGCCATCATGAATATCCTACCATCTCTAGCAAACGCCTTAGGCTCCTGCTATGAACTGGTATTGCATGACTTCTCCGATATAGACCACTCTATTGTCGCTATTGAAGGCAATATCACCGGTAGAGAAGTCGGCGGATCTGTTACAGACTTAGGGTTAAGGCAGCTTCAGAACAATATGGATAAAGACTTAGTAGGATATAAGATAGTGCTACCCGACGGAAAAACTCTAAAATGCTCTTCAATCTTCATTCGCGATAAAGCTGGTCAAGTTATAGGAAGCCTATGTATAAATTTTTTGATTGATGATTTCTTGTTAGCTCAACGCACAATACAGTCCCTGATAAAGATAGAAAGTGAAGAGCGAGATGAGCATAGCGAGACTTTCCCAGCGGATGTAGGTCAATTGGTTAACTTAGTCATTAAAAATGCACTTGATTCGGTAAATAAACCGGTTACATTCATGAATAAAGAAGACAAATTAAGTATTGTTAAAGAATGTCATGATCGAGGTCTCTTTCTAGTAAGGGGTGGCGTAGATGAAGCTGCAAATGCACTATCCTTGTCGAGAGCAACGGTTTACTCATATTTGGAAGAGATACGTAACCAGGCTTAAGTATCATCAAAAGGGAGTGTTTGATATCAACTTCCTTTGAGTAAACCCAACAGTTCGAAGAAACCAAATGCAAAAGAGTGTTTGCTAGGTTAGAAAGCTACTTTGCGAACTATGATATGACAAACATAAATTAGAATCTGGTTCTACATATACATCGGCGGGAAATAAGATGCTTGCTGAGATAGAAAAGGTTCGAAACAAATAATATTACACGCGTTTTAAGTTGACCGTTTATGGCTGCATGGTAACTTCCGCAAACATTACAAAACGTATTGAGGGACAGGCACAGTGCTCTAGAGGTGTTTGAAGCATGCTGTAAGTGCAAGGAGGAACAAAATAATGCCAAAGATTATTGGTGAGAGCATCGATTACTTGTGCAATTTCCAGATGAAGGCTGGCAAAGGTTCTATTAAGAGGGGCAACACGAAGCTATTTTATGAAGCTGCGCGTCGTGTACAAAGGGATCCGTTGACTTACCTCGCAGCAACCGCTCTTGTGGATAGGGTACATGAGGACGACGTGGTTTTGATTGCAACTGGATGCCGGAACCTTCCTGTCTTGCCATACGGTGAAAGCGACGGACCCATTGGCGCCGCAGCTCTTGCTCGTTCCCTTGATATCTCGTTAGGTGCGAGAACTGTAATAACAGTCGAGAAAGATAATGTCGAGGCTACTGAGGCAGTTGTCCGCGCCTCCGGCGCTTATTTGCGTCAACAAGAGGATTTTTACCGGGTTCCTGGTGCCGTTGTAGTGGACACATACCCTCTAGGCGAAGAAGCTGGCAAGAAATATGCGGTCGAACTTATCGATAAGTATAAACCCGCTGCTATTATATTCTGTGAGAAACACGGTCCCAATGCTATGGGCGTTTTGCATACCGTAACTGGTTATAAGATAAACAAGGAAGAAATGGCAAACGCCTACTTCCTGGCGACGGAAGCTGAAAAACGTGGCATTCTGACCATAGGTGCGGGTGACGGGGGCAACGAAATAGGTAACGGAATAATATATGACGCTGTTAGAGCTATACCGGGATATGGTGCTGAGTGCGTTTGTGGTTGCGGTGGAGGGCTTGCTACCGTCAGCAAGACAGATATTTTTGTTGCTGCTTCAATATCCAACTGGGGTCTTTATGGTGTAACGGCTATGCTTGCTTATCTTAAGGGTAACATCAACATAATTCATGATATAGAGACAGAGCGTCGTATGCTTGAAGCATGTGCATATTTCGGTAGCGTAGATGGGACAACAATGAGGCCCGTGCCGCGGGTGGACGGAACCTCTCTTGAGGCCGGTCAGGCATTTGTGACGTTGCTTCGTGAAATAGTTAGTAACGGTATGAAGAAAGTCGCAAGGCACGTTTAAAGGGAGTGCTGCGGACTAGTCCATGTTTTCTGGTGACAAAAACAAAAGGGTGTGACAATATAGATGGCCCAAATGATAGCTTCACGATTAATACAAGGCATAGTGGTCATAATCGGCGTAACTCTGATTGTGTTCTTAACGTCGTATATGACAGGCGACCCTGCCTCTTTGATGCTTGGCGAATTTGCGACGGATACACAAATACAGGCTTTTACAGAAGCTTATGGGCTTGACAGACCCGTAATGGTTCAGTATTGGGAGTTTTTAACAAATGCTGTACGGGGTGATTTTGGCAATTCACTGCACTATAAGACGTCAAATCTAGAACTGGTCAAGGAAAGGCTGCCGTCCACGCTTAAGCTTGCTGGCATAAGCATGTTGGGCGCACTAGTGTTTTCTATTCCTCTTGGTATATACAGCGCAAGACACCATAATACATGGAAAGACACCGCCATAATGGCCTGTGGCGTCGCCGGTCAATCCATTCCAAATTTCTGGTTGGCGTTGTTAATGATAATGCATTTCGGAGTGGAATTGGGGTGGCTACCTGTTTCGGGCATGAATACATGGAAAAGCTACGTCATGCCGTCAGTAACGCTCATGATGTGGCCTTTGGCCCAGAACATAAGGATGATGCGTTCTTCTATGTTAGAAGTACTCGATGAAGAATATACGAAACTTGCACGCGCCAAGGGTTTGCATGAACGCGTGGTAATTTGGAAGCACGCTCTGAAGAATGCAATCCGGCCTGTGTTGACACAGGTTGGCCTTCAGTTAGGGTCTTTCCTTGGTGGTGCAGTCATAACTGAGACCATATTTGCTTGGCCGGGCATCGGGCGATTGGCAGTTCAGGCTATTCAGGTTCACGATTTTCCCTTGCTGAGAACGGTTGCAGCGATGGTAGCATTGGGCTTTGTTGTTATAAACCTTACGGTTGACGTACTTTATGCGGTCATTGATCCACGCGTTCGATGAATTGATCGGAGGAGAGTCTATATGGAATTTATTAGAAGAATGGGCAAGTCTATATTTGGGCATACCTCCGGTACAGTTGGGCTTATTCTTGTTGTAACTATGATTATGGTGGCTGTTCTGGCCCCTGTGCTGGCTCCGCATGATCCTGCTGAGATGAAACTCATGAATAGGCTAAAGAAACCCATGACAAGGACTACTGACGGCACGCTGTATATACTTGGCTCCGATTCGCTCGGGCGCGATGTGCTTTCTAGGATAATATACGGAACAACAATATCCCTGCTCGTAGGTATTGCGGGCGCTGCTATATCGCTTGTTATCGGCTGTGTATTCGGTCTTTGTGCAGGATACTTTGGAGGCACCGTTGATATCATTCTGATGAGGCTTACGGATATTCAGCTTGCATTTCCGTTCGTGCTTTTAGCGCTGACAATTCTCAGCATTATAGGCGGCGGCTTGACTGCTTTGATAATTGTCATGGGTATTGGAAGTTGGACGAACTACAGCCGTGTGGTAAGGGCCGAAACACTATCCATTAAGACCAGAGAGTTTGTCGAAGCTGCGCGCGCTATAACTAACAAGGGCAGTACCATTATGTGGAAACACGTTCTGCCTAACATATTAGGACCGGTTATAGTTGTAACGACTTTTAACATTGCGTCCAACATTCTAACCGAAGCCTCGCTATCGTTCTTAGGATTAGGCGTGGATCCCTCCATACCGAGTTGGGGCACGATGCTTGCCGAAAGCCGCGACTTTTTGCGCGAAGCATGGTGGTGCGCAACATTCCCCGGTCTTGCCATAATGATTTCAGTTCTCGGTATAAACCTGTTGGGCGATTGGCTGAGGGATTTCCTTGACCCTAAGCTAAAATAGGCCCACAGAAATCAAATTGTATGAGGGGAAAGACATGACAATATTGAAAGTTAAAGATTTGGCCGTCAGCTTTCAAGCAGATAAAAAGACTTGGCTTCAGGTAATAGACAATATCAATTTTGAGGTTAGGAAGGGAGAAGTCCTTGGCATAGTCGGTGAAAGCGGCTGCGGCAAGAGCGTTACTGCACTCTCCATAATGCGTCTCATATCGAATGCCAGAGGCCGCTACGACGCGGGCTCGATAGAGTTTATGGGTCAAGATATCTTGAAAATTAGCGATGCTAAGATGCGAAATATCCGTGGTAACAAGATATCGATGATATTCCAAGATCCTATGACCTCGCTTAATCCCGTGTTCACAATAGGCAATCAGCTTACTGAAGTCATAAAGTTGCACCAAAAAGTGGATAATCACGAGGCGTGGAAGATAGGTTGCCAAATGCTACAGCTTGTTGGCATAACCGACCTCGAAGAGAATATGAGATCATTCCCACATCAGCTGTCAGGTGGTATGCGTCAGCGTGTTATGATAGCTATTGCGCTTGCCTGTCAGCCGGAGCTGATAATAGCCGATGAGCCGACAACGGCGCTCGATGTTACGATTCAGGCTCAGGTTCTTGAGCTTATGCTTGAGCTACAGAGTACGCTTGGAACGTCCATAATGCTTATAACGCACGATCTCGGCGTCATAGCAGAAATGGCGCACCGGGTTATTGTAATGTATACGGGTCGTATAGTAGAAAGCGCTAACGTAAAGGAGCTTTTTTCCAACGCAAGGCATCCGTACACTCAAGGGCTTATGGCTTCCATTCCCAGGCTAGATTATGACAGCAAGTACCTAAAAACAATAGAAGGGACTGTGCCGCCTGTGGGGAAGTTCCCAAAAGGATGCCGTTTTAACCCAAGATGTCCGTATTGCATGGACATCTGCAAAGAGGCGAATCCGCCAGAAATAGAGGTAAATGGCAGCGAAGACCACATCGTGTACTGTTGGAAAGAAGCGGGGGGTGAACTAAATGGCAGAGGAGCTTATTCGAGTTGAGAACATAAAAAAATATTACCAGAGAGGCTCATTTTCGTTTAACCCCAAGAGGCGCAAGGTTTACGTCAAGGCTGTTGATGATGTAAGCTTTACCATAAACGTAGGCGAAACACTGGGATTTGTCGGTGAAAGCGGCTGTGGTAAATCAACGCTTGGAAGACTTATACTCAGGCTTATAGAACCTGATTCCGGCAAGATATACTTTGAGGGCAAGGACCTCCTTTTGTTGAAAGGCAAAGAGTTCCAGCGGCAGCGCAGAGAAATGCAGATAGTTTTCCAAGATCCCTATGCTTCTTTGAATCCACGAATGCGTATCAGAGAAATCATTAAGGAGCCACTTGCATGTCATGAAAACTTATCCGAAAAGGAAATGGATAGGAGAATAGCCGAGCTTCTTTCGCAGGTAGGCCTTGATCCCAAGCACACCTGGGAACGTTTTCCGCACGAATTTAGCGGAGGGCAGTGCCAAAGGATAGGCATTGCACGTGCAATAGCGCTCAACCCTAAGCTTGTTGTCTGCGATGAGGCTGTTTCGGCACTTGACGTTTCGGTACAAGCGCAGATTCTTAACCTGTTCAAAGATCTGCAGGAGCAATACGGTATGGCCTATATGTTTATTGCGCACGGACTTAATGTCGTGAAGCATGTCAGCGACAGGATTTGTGTGATGTATCTTGGCAAATTAGTTGAGATGGGCGATGTTCAAGATGTATTTAAGGAGCGCCTCCATCCCTATACTCAAGCGTTGTTCTCGGCCATACCCATTCCTGACCCTGCAGTAGAGAAAAAACGTATACTGTTGGGCGGGGATGTGCCTAGCCCTATGAACCCGCCTTCAGGCTGCCGTTTTCATACGCGTTGTCCCTTAAAGAAAAATATTTGCTCTGAACAAGAGCCCCAAATGAAAGATATGGGAAACGCCCACTCCGTTGCCTGCCATCTTTTTGAGTGAGCGATAATGGCGCGTCATACTTTGGCTTGCATCAGGACAAACCCTAAAAGGAGAATAAACCTATGGCGAAGCCCATTGTAATCAGGAAGATTGAAGGCCTCATCGAATAGCTTAACAGCGAAGGAATTTCATTTAGGATCATGGGCAAGAGCAGTATTGTTTGTCCAGGCCCGGCGACATGTTAATTATTAATGAAGATGGAGGTAGAACAATGTCTCAGCCGATTATTATCAAGAGCGTATATGAACTTATGGATTGGCTCAAGAATGAAAAAATCGAATATCAGATTGTGGGCGAAACGGCCATGGGTCATCCGATCGTAATGGTTCATAAGGAAGGTGTGGGGCAGCCTGTTATTATTACGGCAGGTGCTCATGCAAGCGAGCCTGCAGGCGTTAGCGCTGCTCTTGAGCTGCTCAAGAATTGGGATTATCCCTTCCCACTTTATATGTTCCCGTTGCGCGATCCCTTTGGATGTCAAGGCTATGCAGGTTGTCTCAGCCAGATTCTTGGCCAGGAGGTTGAATTCAAAACGTGCGAGGAACTTAATGAGTTGCTACTCAAACATGCAGACAAGGTATATAACAACGACGGTAAGTTCACAATTGTACTTATAAAGGACGTTCTGTTTACAAACCTGAGATTTGTTCCCGGAGAAGCCGGCCCGCGCCAGAGTGAGATATGTACGAACGAGTTCCTCCAGGCTCATCCTGAGTTTATCGCCGAATTTGAAGGCAAGCGCATTGTATGTCCCGCAAATTTTACCGATGATGCTGAAACCGTACGGCAGTACGAAAGAGCTTTCACCGCTGAAATTACTTCGAATGGCACGTTTGCTGACATGAACCGCCGGTTTGGTGGCGAAAGCGAACCTCCGGAAGTAAAGATTGTGCGCGAAAAGGTCGATGAGATCAAGCCCTATGTGGCTCTTGATTTGCACGAGGGTTTTGGCAGTACTTACTATTATTTTGTAACTGATTATACTACGAACGAAAGGCTTAGGCATTATGTAGACCTGATGATTGATGCATGCAAGGATGACTTCCCGTCGGGACCGTGGCGTCTTCAAGGTGTTGTCGCTAGCATCCCTGAGGCCGAACACCAGTACATCGAGCCTGTTCCCGGCGTTCTGCAAGATATACGTGGGAAGTACAGTGAGGGTACCCACAAAGGTCTTACAGGCACCGGCTTTAGTGGCTATTGCTCGCGCTACTGCCCATCGGTAACATTAGAATCGGGTACCGACAACACGATGAAGGCACGTGTTAGAATGCATGTAAAATGTGCAACAGCTGTGCTTGAGGACGTAGCAAAGACAAATAAGCAAGGCAACTGAAATAAAAGGATGTGTTTTCCGGCAGTAACTATCGGAATAAGCACATACAAAGCAATTATTTGGGAGGTAGAAAAGAATGACAAAGTTGACGAAGGCCGTTATTTTGCTGCTAGTCGTTTTGCTTACGCTGGGCGCTGTTGCTGGCTGCTCCGGTAAGACGACTACACCGCCTACTTCTGAAGGGGAGGGCGAAGGCACCTACAAGAATCTGATCGTGGGTTACGGTGGAGACACTGAGGGCATTGACCCCCAGTTCATCGAGGCAACTTATTCGTTTACAATGTGCTACCATGTGTTTGAGCCTCTGGTACTTCGCAATTTCGATGGCGAATTTGAGGGCAGATTGGCTGAATCCTGGGAACTTATCGATGATTTAACCTGGGAGTTTAAACTTCGTCAGGGCGTCAAGTTCCACAGCGGCAATGAGTTCAACGCTCACGCTGTTGAGGCTATGTTCGATAGAGTTTACAACAATGATCTGGTTGTAAATCGTTACAAAGAAGACCTACATTTTGACAGATGTGAAATAGTTGATGATTACACAATTCGAGTCAAGACGACTGAGCCGAACCCGACTCTACTAGAAGACATCTTCGCTTTTGGTATTGGCGACCCTGCCGTTTATGAAGGCAATTATGAGGCTATTTATGACGTAGCTGTTGGCACTGGCCCCTATAAGTTCAAAGAGTGGGTGCGCGATGATCACTTCACTATAGTTGTTAACGAAGATTATTGGGGAGATGTTCCAGAAATCGACGAGATTGTGTTCCGCGTAATTCCTGAAAGCTCTACTCGTGTTGCCGAGCTGCTTTCAGGCGGTGTTGATATCATTAATAATCCTCCGATCGATCAGATCGAGTCTCTCAAGACCGCAACCACCAGTGTTCTAGCTGCTTCTGCAAACCGCGACTGTGCTCTCGTTGTCAACATGGCTATCAAGCCCTTTGACGATGTCCGTGTGCGTCAGGCTATCAACTATGCTGTTGATAAGGAAGCCATTAATAACGCTTTGCTTGGCGGAAAGGCTGAGCTTTTCGGTGGTATCTGTATGCCTCCGAACGAGAACACCGATCTCAAACCATATCCCTATGATCCCGACAAGGCGAAGGCTCTATTGGCTGATGCAGGCGTGACTGAAGGCACCCCCATTACGCTGCAAACGACTACCGGCCGCTATCTACGTGAAAAGGAGATCACTCAGGCTGTTGCGAGTTATCTTGATGATGTCGGCTTTAAGACGACCGTTGAGCTACTAGACTACTCTGTCATGTCCGAGAAGAGAAATACCCGTACAATTTCTGAGCTAAACTTTATTGGATTAGGCGGATACTTCAGCGGTATTGGTGAGCTTGCATGGCCGCGTGATATGGTTTCTAACAACTCTTGGGTGGATGAACAGTACGAAGCTGTTTATCAGCAAGCTTTAAAGACCATGGATGATGTTGAGCGGAAGAGGCTAACCGATGAAGCACAGAGAATTGTTCACGATGATGCTGTTTGGTTGTTTCTGTGGAGGCAGCCTACTTACTACGGCATTAACAATAGACTTCAGGGATTCTCCTCGCGCCGCGATGAGTTCATGTTCTTCTGGAACTGCGATATCGTAGAATAACAGCCATGCAGATGGCAATACGCCCTGGCCACGAATTTGAGAAAACATACTAATAAGGAGGATACAATGTTTGTTGAGCAAAAGCTTAAGGAAGCAGACGTTGAATTAGTTGAGCTTATGACACCTGCGTCTCACTTTGTTCCGTATGTTAAGACAGGGAATATCGTATTCGTGTCGGGTCAACTTCCACCTACCGTAAATGGCGAGATGCCCAAGGGCAAAGTAGGTCGTGAATTTGATACCGTGCAAGCCAAAGCTATTGCGCGAGACACGGGGCGCGTATTACTTTCCGTACTAAAGGAAGTAACTGGCAATCTTGACAAGGTTGAAAGAATCGTCAGTGTAAATGGATTTGTCAATAGTACAGACGATTACAAAGAGCAGCCTGCCGTAATAAATGGTGCTTCAGAGTTGCTCTGCGAAGTATTCGGCGAGAGAGGTAAGCACGCGCGCTTTGCTATATCTGTAAACTCACTACCTTTTGGCGCACCTCTGGAGATCGCAATGGTTGCGCAAGTGGCTGATTGATTTCGTTTTAGGGAAAGGAGAATTCCTTAATGCCTAAAGTTATTGGAGAAAACATTGATGTCCTGTGCAACATTGAAATGCGGCCGAGTGAGGGCGATCTGCCGCGCGGCACAACTCGCAAGTATTATGAAGCTGCAAGAGATGTTCAGAAAGATCCCCTTTCTTATTTAGCAGCAACAGCTCTCATTGAACGTGTTATGCCAGGGGATAAGGTTCTCATCGTAACGGGAGTGCGCTATCCCCCAATTCTCCCATTTGGCGAGACGGATGGCCCTGTAGGTGCTGTTGCCATGGCCAGGGCTTTAGACATTGCGTTGGGAGCTAAAAGCATAATAAGCGTAGAGGAAGATAATAAAGAACCTACTATTGCGACAATCCGTGCTGCTGGCTGTTACCTGCGTGACGAAAAAGACCTGGATGTTGTTCCCGGAGCTTGCGCTATTGATTATTATCCCCTTGGACCAGAGCAGGGCCCTGTGCACGCAAAATATCTCGTTGAGAAATTCAAACCTGCGGCTATAATATTCTGCGAGAAACATGGGCCCAACGAGCATGGCTTCTGCCATACGGTGACCGGCGGTCCGCTTGATGCGAAAGAAATGGCAAATACATGGTATTTACTTGAAGAGGCCAAGAAACGCGGTATTCTCACTATCGGTAGCGGTGACGGAGGTAACGAAATAGGAAACGGAGTCATTTACGAGGCTGCACGTACCATATCCCAATGGGGTGACCAATGTCTTTGCGGCTGTGGTGGCGGCACTGCTACTACTGCTGAGACAGACATATTCGTGGCCGCGTCCATTTCTAACTGGGGTTTATATGGTGTAATAGCTATGCTCGCGTTCCTTAAGGGCAATGTGGACATTATGCACGACGTGGAAACAGAGCGTCGCATGGTGGAGGCATGTGCGTACTTCGGAAGTGTCGACGGTCTGTCCATGCGACCCGAACCGAAGGTGGATGGTATTTCAATGGACGGCGGGCAGGCGTTTGTAACTTTATTACGTGAAATTGTAAAAAATGGGCTCAAGATGATCATTCGGCATGTTTGACGAAACCAAGTGTTAAACTAAGGTTAATTAAAGCTATGGAGGGTTTTATATGGCAAAAATTATAGGTGAAAACATCGATACCCTGTGCAACTTTCAAATGCTGCCCGGTAAGGGTGATTTGCCTCGCGGACATACCAAGGTATTTTATGATTTTGCCAGGCGCAAACAGAAGGAACCGCTTACCTATTTGGCTGCGACCGCACTAAAGGAGCGCGTAAAGGCTGGCGATCGGGTTCTAATAGTTACCGGGTGCCGAAGCATTCCCCATATGCCCTTCGGTGAGACTGATGGCCCGATAGGCGCTGTGGCTTTGGCCCGGGCCCTTACCGTGGGTCTTGGCGCAAAACCAATTATTAGCGTCGAAGAAGACAACGCCGATCCTACCATCGCCACCATTAGGGCTGCAGGTTGCTATCTCCGGGATGAAAAATATCTAGATTCTGTTCCTGGTTCCTGTGCTATCGACTTTTATCCCCTGGGACCCGAAGCGGGTAAGGAGTATGCCCTTGAGCTTATCGAAAAGCATAATCCCGCAGCCATCATTTTCTGCGAGAAACACGGTCCGAATTCCGTTGGCGAGTATCATAGTGTTACTGGCTATCGGATAGACAAAAACGAAATGGCCAATACCTGGTTCCTACTTGAAGAAGCCGAGAAGCGTAACATACTGACTATTGGTACAGGCGATGGTGGGAACGAGATTGGAAACGGCCTCATCTGGGAAGAAATTCACGGCCAAATGCCCGGTTATGGCGATTGGTGCCGATGTGGCTGCGGAGGTGGTATAGCGACTATAGCCAAGACCGATATCTTTGTCGCGGCTTCTATATCCAACTGGGGCCTATACGGCGTTGCTGCCATGCTGGCCTTCCTCCTCGGCGATGTTGATGTTATGCACGATGAAGATACGGAACGTCGTATGGTTGAGGCTTGTGCTCACTATGGTAGCTTAGATGGTATCTTCTTTGCACCTATCCCGAGGGTGGATGGTATTTCACTCAGGGGGGGTCAGGCGTTTGTGACGCTATTGCGCGAAATAATTACAAATGGTCTCAGAGAAGTTGCTCGTTATGCATAATCTGCCTAAGATAACCGTGACAGGCTAAGTACTATAAGCTGCCTGCTCGATTGTTTAAATCTATGCGGGCAGCTTATAGATTGATTTGCTCTGCTTATGTGATTGCCAGTCAAAACGTGAGCCGAGCAAGGTTGCGTTCATATACGGGTGCGAGTGCCGTCGGGAAAGGGTTGGTGCCTCACCCATAGCAAATTTTGGAGCCTGGCTGGCAACGGCCTGGTTTAAGCGTAGACAAGCGAGGAAGTTGGCCGAAAGCAGTAGCTGAAGACGATGAGTTCCGAAGTTTTCAAAAAGGGAAGACCGATGCTTTCCCGGCTTTATCAATTAAAACCCTAAAACCCGCATCACGTCTAGGTTTCTCACTTTTAAAGCGTATATTTTGCCACCACAAACCAGCCCCCTGAGTATACCGAGCAAAATCAGTGGGCGCATTACATTCTTCGGTGGCCTTATTCGCATCAGTCGCAGTATCTTGTTAGCTAAATCAGGAGCCCTAGTCTTTATCAGGCATCAGTTTCCTCAATTGTCGATGGCCATTTGAGACTTTCCCCTATTTGGCCACGAAAACTTTCTAACCTGAGATCAAACAGCAATGGATTTCTAAAGATAAGCGGGGCAGCTACAGGCGTATTTCGGCCGTATCCGGACAGCCGTTTCGGAAACATCCGGACACCTTGTCGTTTAGATAGAAAAACTGGTACCCTTTAACCAAATTGTTAAAGGGGGACGACGATGAGGAGGCTGAAGATGCTTAAAGCGAGAGAAATACTGCGGCTGAGGTACGAAGCTGGATTATCATTGCGGGATATCGGTAAAGCATGTAATTGTGGTAAGAGTACAGTGTCAGAGCTGCTTAAAAGGGATCAGGCAGCCCAAATAACCTGACCTATCGAGCTTACAGACAAGCAGTTGATGTCAGCCCTGTACCCACCGGTAAAACGAATGGGGTCGCCTCCCGAACCCGATATGGAATACGTCTTTCACGAGATGAAGAAAAAGAACGTGACCCTATTAGTGCTTTGGGAAGAGTACAAAGAAAAACACCCCGATGGCATCATGTACACACAGTTTTGTGACCGGTACCGGAAGTTCAAGAAGCTAAACAACATTTCCTTGCGTAAAGAACATAAAACCGGCAAAGAAATCGAAGTAGACTGGGCTGGCACCACCATGTCCTACATGGATCCGCCTACCTGGAAAGAGCAGACCGCCGACATCTTTGTTGCCGTCCTGCCAGCCAGCGGTTATTCCTTTGTTTATGCCTATCGGGACATGACCATGCCCAGCTGGATTCATGCCCATGTGCGGGCCTTTTAATATTATGGCGGCGTTCTCAGGATCACAATTTCGGAATATGTTCCCGGGAACATATTCAAGGAGCACTTCCCGGGGCACCCCGCCAACATATTGAAAGGCGCGGTTCATGCAGGTAAGGAAGGAGGCCATGTCAGCCCGGATGATAAATTCTACGTAGCTAACTCGTGACCAGCACAGGGTGAACACAAAGGCGTAAAGCTTGTAGCGGGCACCGTTTTCGATGATGGTACCGAAATGACCCTAATCAACTTGGGCTTGCTCTCCGGGAAGAGTCTCATAAGGCTTGTATTCGCGGTGTTTTGGTGGGCGCAGAGACTGTACGTAGCGCCGCACGGTGCGCTCTGATCTCGGAAACCCCCTTCTTTATTTCTTTGTATAGCCGATATGCCGGTAGTTCCGGGTACTTATCTAGTCGAGATGTGATATAATCACGGTACGGATCAATTAAGTGCGGTCGGCGAGCGTACCGGGGTTTATCCGGATCTGTGGATTCCGACCAATATTTGTTCACTGTGGTACGGCAGATTCCCAGGCGCCTGGCCACCGCTCGTTTGGATAATCCTTGTTCTTTAAGGCGCACGATATCCACTATGGTTGCCACCTCCGTCAATCTCGGCTCACTCCTTACTTCTTTGGTTTAGTGCTCACTACACCTTCCAAAGAGGTAATTAGAGGGTGAGCCGTTTTCTACCTGCAGATTGCAGTGGGGTGGCCCAGTTTTCGTGGCCATTGATGTCCATTTTATGATGGCCGTTAACAGGGAAGCTTCAAGGGCAAACCTACGGTCATTTTGTGCTAACAGAGGCTATGTAGTTCAAGAAAGACTACATCTGGAAAGGGACTCGCGATGCTTAATCTCTGTTTGAAGATAAGTAGGTCTATCTAACTTGTCTCCGTTGAGAAGTTTTACTAGATTTTCCATTGCGGTGCTGCCAAGTTCCTCTAAAGGTACCGCTACCGTTGCTAAAGTCGGCGTTACAAAAGAAGCTGCTTGAATATCATCGAAACCTAGTATAGAAACGTCTTGCGGGATACGGTATCCTTTCTTTTGGAGTGCCTTCATGGCCCCAATGGCCATCATGTCATTTTGAGCAAATATCGCAGTAATGCCGTTCTTGCCTCCGATCTGAGACAGCTTTTCTGCGGCACTATAGCCACCTTTGAAGTCAAAATCACCTGAAATCACCCATTCTTTATTGAAAGGAAGCCCATTAGCTTCGAGTGCCTCCCTGTATCCCTGGGTACGATCTACTGCTGTTGCAGAATCATCCGTTCCAGTGATCATCGCAATTCTTCTGTGGCCTAGTCCAATTAAATACGTACAAGCCTCCCTTGCCGCCTCTATGTTTTTGATTTGGACGGAAGCTAGTTTTGTGTTGTGCGGTTTTCCAATCACCATTATCTTTACTCCCGTCCTTTCAAGAAAGTCTTGCTCCTCAGCGTCTTGTACGATGCCACCTCCAATCAGAATTAACCCGTCTACACGCTTTTCACACATTATCTTGAGGTATTTACTTGTTCTCAACCGTGATCTCTCGGCATTAGCCAAAATGATGCTGTAACCCCACTTCTGCGCTGTATTCTCCACACTCTTAACGATGCTTGGATAGTAAGGATTGGCGATGTCCTGTACAATCATTCCAATTGTCCTAGTCTTGTTAGAATGCAGGCTTCTGGCCATTGCATTTGGATAGTAGCCTAATTCATCAATCACATCAAGAACACGTTTTCTTGTTTCAGGGTTTACCAACCTATTCTTCTTATTGAGGACACGTGAAACCGTACTTATAGAAACATTCGAACGTTTCGCCACATCTTTTATGGTTATCGTTTTTTGCTTTGGCATCCTACTCATAATCACCTGCCTTTGATTATTTCCAATGGCATCTCAATTCTTTTGGCTACTGCTCTATTGACCTGATACCGGTACTTCCCTTCTGGGGAGAACCCTTGCATACCATGTTGACGTTTTTTCCTTATCCATGTATGATGGTATTTGTCAAAACTTCTTATTACCTTGCAACATGAACTACGTCACTGGTTTCTTGGTATTTTTGATAAACTGCTTCTCATAATTGCCAGAAGTATTTTGTATGCTACCCCTTCCATGATTATATTACAATAGCACAAGAATGTCTTCCAAGTGTATTAGGGGACTATATGTTGTGTTTCTTAGCTCCTGCTTGTACTAAGAAAGATTCGTAGTTTCTAAAAAGCATGCAATCAACAGTATCAGGAGGGACTGTTTGTGAAGAAAAGTGAAGAATTAATACGTAAGGAACTGATGAGTATTTGCCACTTGGTTTATTTGCGTGGCATGGTAAACGGTTCTGGTGGTAACATCAGCGTGAGAATGCAAGATGGAATGTTGATTACTCCAACCGGTCGTTCTCTGGGTCAACTTAGGGCAGATGACTTGGTGAGGGTAGGCTTGAATGGTCAATTCAGCGGCGATGTGAAGCCATCCAAGGAGGTATACTTGCATCTTAATTGTTATGAACAACGAGAAGACGTTAATGCAGTGGTTCACGTTCATTCTCCCTACACTGTGGCCGCAAGCTGTCTCGATAATGCTGACCTTGATTGTGTGATGCCATCATTTACCCCCGGTTATTTAGCCAGGGTAAATAAGCTGCAAATGATACCTTACTTTAAACCAGGTTCCCTGGAATTGGCAAAGAGAGTAAGGTCTGCAATAAAATTTACTAATTCTGTTGTGTTGGCTAACCATGGCATAGTTGCGGTGGGCAAAGATTTGGAGGGAGCGTTGAATATTGCCGAGGAAGTCGAAGGTAATGCTAAAATATACCTTCTTGTAGGCAAAAGAGGGAAAACGCTTAACTAGGGAAGGCGATATTTACGATCCAAGAGTCTAAGCTGTGAAGGGTATATGAAGCTTTTCTGCCGCCTTTGCGAGCTGTCTGCTGGAAGGGCACATGGAGCCACCGTTTGTTTGTTATGGGGGCTTACAGTTGAGCTCCAGCTGCGGCGTAGGAAACACCCGCAAATACTAAGTGGCATGAGGGATCTCACTCTCCTTGTTGGGCTTAAGTGTCCTCAGGAGACACCGCTATGTGAGATCTCTTTTCTTTATCTCACCATGGTAGTTCTTTGTGTTGCCCATGAGCAGCCAACAGCGGTGCCAGCCTTGCGCCATTGAGGGCTAGAACTGGCATGATCTTAGATAAATATGTTTTGGGTGTTCTGCCTACTAGATCTTGACACAGTCGTGTAATCCCGGGCCATTGACAAAGGCGGGCGTGTATACTATCATGATATAGAAAACGTTTTCATAAACTTGCCAAGGAAAGAGAATTGCCCAGAGTCTACAATATTAAAACGGGAGGTAATGTTGTATGGCAATAAGACATAATCTATTAGAGTGCAGTTTTAAAGATG
>DURJ01000166.1 GCA_012837285.1 Bacillota bacterium | reverse complement strand
CCGCCGGTCATGAGAAGTGGTTACTTCAAAAATTGCAGCGGATCATACGGTCGCCCGCCTATATGCACCTCGAAGTGTAAGTGGGGCCCAGTGGAATTGCCGGTGGTCCCCACCCGAGCAATGGCCTGGCCGGCCTGAACTTGTTCGCCCGGTTTTACCAGCAGAGCGGAGCAATGGGCATAAAGGGTTCGAATACTGCGGCCATGGTCGATGATAAGCCGCTGGCCATAACCGCCATACCAACCGGCGTTCGTCACCTGCCCCGACGCTGCCGCCACAATAGTGTAGCCAGTCGCAGCTGCAATATCGAGCCCTTGGTGCATCCTTCCGTGGCGCCAGCCGAACGACGATGAAATCCGGCCTGTTACCGGCCAAGTCAGGGCCAGGCCTGTGGCCTGGCGTGAAGCCAAGAGACGGTCTGATCGGGGCAGACTGATGGTACTGCCCACAACCAAGCGGTTAGGATCGATCCCGGGATTGGCCTCTTTCAGGGCCGTCAACGTAATGCCTTGCCGCTGCGAGATATCCCACAGGGTATCACCCGGTCGGATCGTGTAGACGGTACCATCCTCGCTCGGTATTTCCAAGCGCTGGCCGGGAAAAATCAAGTTGGGATTGGCCAAGTTATTGGCTCCGGCCACGGCTGCCACGGTGCTGCCGTGTCTTTTAGCGATAGCCGACAATGTGTCCCCTTTTTGAACAATATATAAAGTAGCGTTGGCCGCCGCCGACAGCGCCGGTGCAAAAACAAGAGCCGCTACCAATGCAGCTACCAGCACGGCCCAGGAGGAAAATTTTTCCCTATATTCCAACATCCTCACCTCAGCATGTAGGTTCTCAACCGACGGAGTCGGTTGAGACCTGTTTTACACCTTATACCAAAATTAGAGATTGTCTCTAGTTTGATACTGAGATGAGAAGGCTATTCTGGCAATATTTTACAAGTCGCAAAACCGGATAAAAAAAAGGGGCCAGCACGCCGCCGAGCCCCATGAACAGGACACACACCGAGGAGGATTTGTTCTTAACACTGGTTGAGACTACCATCCATGGCCATTATAACACTGGCGTTTAAGCACTGTCAACAAAATATTTCAAAACGTTTACAAGGGGCCGGTGTCTATTCAGGGGCCGATCAATTGTCTTCCGGGAGCTGGTAAGGTTTACGGGCCATGTCATGGATGGCCTTGATAAACCGAACGGTGCCGGTGGTGGCTCGCATCACCAACGAGTTTGTGCGTACTTCGTTGCCTTTGTAGCGTACACCTTCCAGCAAATCTCCGTCGGTAATGCCGGTGACGGCGCACATCACTTCTTCGCCGCAGACCAGATCCTCCATGGAGAGTAGTTTATCTATCTGGGTGATCCCCATCCGCTGGCAGCGTTCCAATTCGGCCGGACTCATGGGTTTTAGCCGCGCCTGCATTTCCCCGCCTAAGCATTTCAGCGCTGCTGCCGACAACACACCTTCCGGCGCACCCCCGATACCCCATACCATATCCGGACCTTCCTCGTTGATACCGGTGGCAATGGCCGGCGCCACATCGCCGTCGGAAATAAGCCGCAGCCGAGCCCCGGCAGCTTTAATCTGAGCGATTAGGTCGGCATTGCGAGGTCGGTCCAGCACCACCACAATCAGGTCCCGAATGTCTTTACCCGTTCCCTTGGCCACGGCGGCAAGATTGTCGATCACCGGAGCATCAAGGTCGATCTTACCTTTGGCCCACTTACCCACGGCAATTTTCTCCATATAGACGTCCGGTGCGTGCAGAAAACAACCTTCCTCGGCCACCCCCACCACTGCAATTGCGTTAGGCAGCCCTTTAGCCAAGATGTTGGTCCCTTCCAGTGGATCCACAGCTACATCCACCTTGGGCGGGTGCCCGTTGCCCAACCGTTCGCCGATGTAAAGCATGGGCGCCTCATCCAGCTCACCCTCGCCGATAACCACTGTACCGTCAATATTGATCAAATCGAACACAGTCCGCATGGCCGCCACTGCCGCTCCGTCCGCGGCTTCTTTTTCTCCCCGTCCCATCCAACGTCCGCAGGCGATGGCAGCCGCCTCGGTAACCCGTACTAATTCCAGTGCCAATTCGCGATCTAGTGCCACAGTCTTTCTCCTCTCCTGAGCTGCTTATCTCCCTTGCAACAGTTCCCAATCAGCCCGAAAACGTTCTATCCCCTGGGCTGTAAGGGGGTGCTCAAACAACCGTTGCAGCACCTTAAACGGGACTGTAGCGATATGAGCGCCGGCCAGAGCCGCCCCCACCACCTGCCGGGGGGTTCGGATACTGGCTGCGATCACTTCGGTGGTGTACCGATAAGTATTAAACACCGTCATAATCTCGCCCACCAAGCCGAGTCCGTCCTCGCCCCTATCGTCCAATCGACCCACAAACGGACTGACAAAATCAGCACCGGCAGCCGCCGCCAAAATAGCCTGGGCGGTGGAAAACACCAATGTAACATTGGTACGAATGCCTTCCTGGCCCAGTTGTTTTACCGCTGCCAAGCCGTCAGGGGTTACCGGGATCTTAACTACCACTTGCGGATCAACAACTGCCAATTCCCGGGCCTCGTTCAGCATACTGTCTGTATCGCTGCTGACCACTTCGGCGCTGATGGCAGCACCGGGTACCAACTGGCAGATCTCGGCCAGCACCGACTTAAAATCGCGTGCACCCGCTTTCGCTACCAGAGTAGGATTGGTGGTTACCCCGGACAAGACCCCCCAGCCGGCAGCTCTTCGCACTTCCTTCAGATCGGCTGAATCCAAAAATATCTTCACACTATCCCCCCTTCACCCCCTAGTCTAAGACCAGACGCTGCTCTTGTCCAGCAGTTTTCCGGCGGAGCCAAACAGCTTCATCTTCTCGGCCACCGCTTGCTGCAGCGCTTCCCGGGCCGGACCGAGGACTTTTCTCGGATCGTACTCCTGCGGTTTTTCGGCCAATACCTGCCGCATGCGGGCGGTAAAAGTCTGCCTAAGATCGGTGTCGATATTGATCTTGCGCACACCCCGCTCTATTGCCGCCCGAATGGAATCAGCCGGTACCCCGGACGCCCCGTGAAGCACAATGGGGACCTGCGTCAGGGCTCTAATCGCTTCCAAGCGCTGAAGATCCAGCTTGGGCTCTCCCTTATAAGGTCCGTGGGCAGTGCCGATAGCAACCGCTAGCGCATCCACCCCCGTTTCCTTCACAAATAGCGCCGCCTCTTGTGGATCAGTGAAAAACGCCTCGCGCTCGCTTACACTTACCTGCTCTTCGGTACCGCCAATGCGCCCCAGCTCCGCCTCCACTGAGACCCCCACCGCCCTGGCCACGGCCACCACTTGCTTCACCCGGTCAATATTATCCGCCAGCGGATAGGCGGAAGCATCGATCATAACCGAACTAAAGCCGGCGTGAATACAGCGCATCACCTGGTCAAAATCCGTGCCGTGATCCAAATGGAGACAGACGGGAACATGGCTGCCCCGGGCCGCAGTCTTTACCATGGCCGTGATCTGCTCCAGACCGGCATATTTTAACGCCCCTTGACTGGCCTGCACAATCACCGGACTCCTCTGGCTGGTTGCGGCCCCAATAATAGCCTGCACAATCTCCAAGTTATTGGCATTAAATGCTCCCACTGCGTAGTTCCCCTGTTCCGCCTGAGCCAACACTTCCGCCAAAGTTACTAAATTCATCCTTACAGCCTCCTTGATTTTGAATATCTATTTAGCGCAGCAGTAACGGTACTAATATCGGTACCATGAGCGTGAGCACCAAGCCGCTGGCAAAGGCCACCAACCCCACTTCCTCCCCGGCCACCTCTACAATAACAGGCAGGCTCACATCCATGGCTGTAGCTCCGGCCGGGGCCACAGCAGCCAGATCGCCTAAGTAACGGTGTACCCAGGGTAAGATTAAGATAGCCAGCACTTCCCGCATCACATTAGCCAAGAACGCCAACGTTCCCAGCCGAGTGGAATGAAGATTGGCAATGAGAATTCCCGACAAGCTGTACCAGCCAAAGCCGGCTCCCACAGCAGCCCCTTCGTTCCAGCTCTGGCCCAAAGCTAAGCCCACGACAATGGCAGCGGCCAAACTCCCCACCGCCACCCCTAGAGGCAGAAGCAGTACTCTCCCTTTCATAGTTACCAGGGACCGGACTGCTTCCCGATCCATCCCCAGCCCTACACCCACCGCAAACAGCAGCACCCCCAATGTCCCTGAGATCAACATGTCCACCCGCGCCACTACAAAACCCGGTAGCAGCCCAAGATAACCCACAGCAATACCGGCCACCAACGCGGCTACGATCTGAATCACTTAGGCTCCCTCTCTTTCCTGCTTATCTTTCCTTGTGCGCCTTTCCAGT
>DURJ01000165.1 GCA_012837285.1 Bacillota bacterium | reverse complement strand
GAAATATTGGATAAGAAATCAAAGAAGCAGATTGAGGCACTTTTGTCATGAGAATCGATCCAAGGCTCCTAATTTCCCCTGGAAAGCACTGCGTATAGACGATATTGGTGTTTAATGGTAAGATGACTGGGGATGGTCTTTAAAGAAAGAAAATGGCGGTTAGGTTATTTTTTTGTCCGCCCTGGAAGAAATTTAATGAAGATAAAAGATAGTTTTCACCCGTATGCCATCATAACAATAATTTGTTGGGATTAGCGTATGTTTAATCTAATCTTGTTATTAGTGCACCCCTGCCCACCTTTTTGCGGGAATACAAGGGATCGTACAGGGAGGGGTACAGGTGAAGTCTTTATGCCGATACCCCTCTTGACAATGATAGCTGGCATGATATATTGAGATCGATTAGGGAAAAGTTACCACAACGATTGGCGCAGATATTTAAGTTGACTTAAGAACCGGACTCATATACAAACATAAAAGTATTGTATAGGAGAATACCGGCAATGAAAAGTGAAAAGCTGTTTCGACAGAGTCTATTAAAAACCAAGTACAGCCGGCCTGAAACAGACAGCCGCTTGACTGTGCGAAGCCGCCTTTACCAGAGTCTCAGCCAGGCACTTGCACATAAGCTTACCATTGTATCGGCACCTGCGGGTTATGGTAAGACCTCGGCAGTCAATGTGTGGCTGGAAAAGAGCAGGATTATTTCCGCGTGGGTTACCCTTGATGAGACAGACAATGATCCAGTGGTTTTTTGGCGATACATTTTTGCTGCCTTGAACAACATTAATAAAGATATCGCTCCGGACGCTTCTTATGCTTTTTTCTCACGAGAACTTTTAGATTCAAATATCCATTTAAACATTATGATCGACAGGCTGTCTGACGCAGCCTGCGATTTTATTATTGTACTGGATGATTTTCACCATATAACCGATGAGCTTATTCTAAAGAACTTGTCATATTTGATAAGGTACTTACCGCCAAAGATGCACATTATTATTATCAGCAGGACCGAACCGGACTTAAAACTGGATACGCACTGGATAAAAGGCGATTTAATCACTCTGGAATCAAATAATCTTCGATTCGATCAGGAAGAAATTACAGAGTTTTACAAAGCACGCGGATTTCATGTTTCCAGTGAAGACATTATGAAGGTTGAGTGCTACACAGAAGGCTGGGCTGCCGCCCTGGTTGCAGTAGCGATGTCCATGGAGAAAGCGGAAGACATGGATAAGGTGATAAGTGGGCTTACAAACCGCAGTAAACATATTTTTAGGTATTTGCGGGACGAGATAATAAGTTCATGGACAGAAGAAGACCTGGATTTTGTCATGAAAACCTCAATATTGGATACGCTTTGCGGACCGTTGTGTAATGCCGTCACAGGCGGTGAGAACGGAAGTCAGCTTCTTGCTATTATCAGCAAGAAGAATGGTTTCCTTATCTCCCTTGATGATAATAACAACTGGTACAGGTACCACTCTATCTTCAAAGAGTTTCTGGATAAATTGCTTGTTGAATCCAACATCGATAAGAAAGAACTAAACTTTAGAGCAGCGGTATGGAGTGAGTATAATGGATGTCCGGACAAGGCTATCGACTATTACCTGAATGCCGAATGCTATGAAGAAACCATGAAATTAATTTCCAGGCAAATAAGTGAACTCAAAAAGACAGGGGACTATCTAAAGCTCTTTAACTGGGTAGAAAGATTGCCTGAAAAATTAAGGGAGGACAGTTTTGCCATCAGTGCAGCCTATACATTTTATTACACGGAAATGGGTCTATATGACCATGCTTGGAAATTCATCAAGAAGATGGAGAGGCTGAACGCGAAAACAAATAAGGCAATGAAGCGGATACTCAACGCAGAGAACGAATTGTACATTAATATGTTAAAAGCAAATCTGGCAATACGGCAAGGGAACTTTGAAGCATTTGTTTCGATTATTGACCAGGTATCACAAGTGGTTAGAGAGAAATCGATTAAGATGTCAGGCTATGTGGACTGCAACCTGTTCGATATCTATTTATACAGAAGTTCAATGTGTATGTTGGTGAGTCTGGCCAGAGAAGATTTGGCTCGCTATCACAGGTTTGTGGAGAATTACAGGGTAATGCTGTCTAAAAATCCCGGATATGCCCCGCTGGCCGAAGGCGAGTACTATTATGAAAGCAACAGATTTCAAGATGCGCTTCCATGCCTGCTTTCCGCCATCAATGAGGCAATTGACGTTGGATGTCCCGGAGCGCTCGTACCTGCAATAGCGTCCATTGCACGCATAAAAAGGGCACAGGGAGATATCGACGGAGCATTGCGCGTCCTGCACAAGTATGAGGCATGGCTCAAAAATCAAGGGAAGCCGCATTGGACTTATTTGCTTAACGCCTTTAAAACCCGGTTGCATATTGATTCTGGGGATATGGAAAAGGTTGAAAGGTGGTTTGCTTCGTGCAAACTGGGCATTTATCATGAAATAAGCCGGGCGAAAGAATTTGAGCTCATTGTGTATGCAAGGGTCCTGATGGCAAAGGGTTTTTTGAATGATGCTGATATGCTGCTCAAAAGGCTTCTGATTTTTGCCGAAGGAAAATCCAGACTGCACAGTAAGGTTGAGATACTTAGTCTGCTCGCTGCTGCGGCTGCCGGCATGGGTGATGAGGCCCGTTCAATGTTTTATATTGAAAAGGCCCTTGAGACAGGAAGCAAGGAAGGATATGTGAGAAGCTTTGCAGATGAGCAATCAACCATGTGTAGACTGTTGAAAACATATATTGCCTATCGGGGGAAGCAGGATGCGATAGCAGCTTATGCGGAAGAACTGCTTGGGCACGCTCTGATGGATACAAGGATGATTAGAGCCGAAAGTAGTACCGGCCTGCGTTTAATAGAACGGCTCACCCCTCGGGAGAATACGGTTTTGCAGCTTCTTGCAGCCGGGCTGTCCAATATTGAGATTGCAAGGGAATTAGGCATATCCCTCAGTACTGTAAAATATCATAATACTAATCTTTTTGGAAAACTGGACGCCAAAACCCGGCTCGAGGCCATAAGTAGAGCAAATAAGTTGGGACTGCTGGACTGAAACAATTTATTGGTCCGGTGGATAGAAACGACTGCTGTGCTGCTATTGTGCAGGCAGTCGTTTTTTGTATGACATAAAAAGTACGGGCGACCTATACCAAAGGATAGGTTAAAAAAAATCAATGTGTTCTATAATTAATTTACATTTAAGGCTTCATTAAACCGGATAGACAGTAAATTGGCTGTCTGTATGTAAGAATTTGGTTGAATTTGTGGAGGGGATGAGAATGAAAAAGCCAAGCAAAAAAAGAGTATTATCGCTGCTTGTTGCTCTGTGCCTGATAATTTCTATCTTATCGCCTTTTTCAACTGCTGCTGGCGCGGAAGGAACCACTGCCGACAAAAGCGACGACTCCAGCATGGATATAGCTGAAGGATGGGGCTTTGATACATCACAGCCGGAAACCTCGCAAGCACGAGCGGCCACCGGCGAAAACCCGATAGGTGCAAATACCGATGCTGTAACCATCTTTGGTGAAGCACCGCTGGAAATTGCCGTGGTAGGCAGCAGAGTCTTTGCCAGTGCAGGCGGACATTATCGAACACATGATGATGAAGAAAGGGGCGATATCTACTGGTATGATGGTGCGTATGCCTACCCTGATCCTGTAAGCGATCTGTTTTATAAAAATTCCGGCAAATACGGTACTGTTGCTCACATCACGTTTCCAGACGAGCCCGATGTCCGTCCGGCCAAAACCATAGCAGCCGACATAAACGGCGACGGCGTAGATGAAATAATACGTTATTATATAGAAATCAATTATAATGGCAGCGAAGGTAAACCTGATGGCGACATAGATAATTTCAATGCTGGCGTTGAAGGGTACAGTGCAGATTTCAATTTGCAGTGCATCAATTCTCAAACGGGACAAAGTATGGGGAAAACTACGCTGCGCACCGTATCAAAAGCAGATATACATGACTTTTATATACCCGACAGCATCTACTACTGGAGTTCCTACCTTCAGATAACCGCGGGCGATTATGACGGCGATGGCAAGGAAGAGGTAGCTGTGGCAGTGCCCGGTCAGTTAAGGGAATCGGGCAATTCGCAAACCTCAGGCAATATCTATATTTTCGGGGTAAGCCCCGGTCCTGTTGGCGTCAGATTTGATCTGGAGTATGTATATGATGATTTAAATTACTGCTCACTTTATGGAGATACCTTTAGAGAGTATACAGCCTTTCATCTGGCATCCGGCGATGTGGATAACGATAACATTGATGAACTAGTTTACACTTACACCGGAGATGTACTGACCGTGGATCAAAACAGTAGTATCAGGATAATCGATTACCAAGATGGTTCTTATTCATCAATCAGCAGGACAATCGCTTTCGGGAACAAGAAACATCCTGTGGGAAATGCCGGCGTTACGGTGGGAGACATAGACAACGACGGGCTGAACGAAATCGTCGTAGGTGGTTATATGGTCAATAAAAACGACCAGGGCGCATTGTACGCCTTCACTAACAAATTCGGGAAGACGGAAAAATTCGAGTATTATCATGAGCTGGCCATGTCATATATGAAGTACGACCAAGAATCGGGTTCCTACGGGGACTTTGAGGGCTTTACTGTATTTCGGGAAGAAGAGGATATGGCCTGGACAAGAGCCGGCGATACAAGCTATAACAGCGCTTCGGGCCGTGACTTAGCCAGCAGCGCCCGGTATAGAAACGCGCGGAACTGGACTCTTCCCTTACAGTCGGTGAGCCTTACAGGGTATGTAAACGGCCGGACCAACCACCAGATTTTCTTTGGAAACTGCATGTATTATTATGATGTGGATTCCGGAAAATTCAACATCTATGACGACGAAGGCAAGGCAAACGACAGTATAGTGCCATATAAGAACTTCAGCGCGCCCAACTCCTCGATAAATGCGTTAATTCCCGGAAGCTTCCTGGACCAGAACGATTACTACGTAAAGAGTGAGGGAAGAGAGCAGCTTCTTGTTTCATATGCCTTTGATTGCATTTTCGAGTTTGCCCTGATGTACGAGAGCGCGGCAGGTACTTCCCTGGATGTGCAAAAAAAGTATGGTTCTATGGCCAGAGCAGCGTCTAATAATCCTAAGAGGTTTGATTTTTATCCCACGGTTTGCGCTCCCAATATGGACAATGACGCTATTTTTGTACAATATATCGACTATGCGTTCACCTATTCCAAGCCCGAGGTATTGTCGGTGCTCGCGTCCATTCCCTATTATGAGGATATTTACAACGCTTACCCGTGGCCCGATTGGGAACCCGGCTCCACCTATCTCGGCAAGTCTTCGGGCTCCTCCCAGACTGCCACAGGTGTTACCGAATTCAGCCTGGGGGGCTATGTAAGTATTGAACAGGATATAAGCGTTTTAGGGCTGAAAATTGCTTCTATTGAGATGGAGAATAGTATCTCCGCCAACACCAGTTATGAATTCAGTCATACCATAGAAAGGGAAAGCACCGTTCAATATGAAACCAATGGCGGACAGGACTCCGTTGTAATGGTGTCAGCGCCCCTTGACGTTTATTATTACAGGTATTATGAGGAGAGCATTCCCTACAAGGGAAAATATCCCGATGCAAAAAAAAGCGATCCGTCCACCTGGGGCATCATGGCGGTCTCGATTCCAAGCGCTCCGCAGATCATGGTTTTCCCGGTTGAAAGCTACAATGACCTTGCCGAAATATCTGGTTTAGACAAAATCGACAGCGATTTCTGGATACACACCCAGGGTGACCCTGGCACATATCCCAAGAGTGTAGCCCAGTTTAAAGGTGCAGAAAATGTTTTGTCCTCTGACAGCAGCATCAGCGCCACATTTGGATCCGGTTCCGTCAGTACCGAGCTTACAATCACCGAAAGCGATGAGCATGCCTTTACTTTTTCCCTCTCCATGGAATCACGTGTTGGCGCAGGTGTCGGTGGAGGTGTCCTGGGAATCATTTTTGGAGGCAGTATCGGTGCCGGCGGGGCCGTAGCCAGCTTCAGCGGGACTACCATTGGGTCTTCCTTAGCAAATTTCCCCACCACCGGATATTCCTTAACCACAAGACTTCATTCGTATACCACCGTGTTTAACGATGAGGACATAATGGTACTTTATTATACTGTATCCAATGTGCAGGGCTTGCCAAAGCTCCCCAGCAGTTTTTACGTGGAAGAGAGGACAACCGACAGAATCACCCTGGCCTGGGATGTGCCGGATAACATTAGCGATGGGCTGAAGCCGAACAGATATGAATTGTACCGGTACGACAATTATTTTAAAGAATGGGCTTTATTGGATGACAATATTTCGATTGAAGCAGGCACCAATTATTATCTAGATACGGATGTTTTCCCCAATGTGACCTATAAATATAAGCTGGTCGCATTGGACAGCACTGGTATCAAGACCAATTCGGTAACACTGGAAGCCAGTACCGCCGCCACCGGCGACCCACCGGTGATAACGGCCCAGCCCAGGGATACCACAGCCGCAGCGGGAGATGACGCTTCCTTTAGTATTGACGCTAAGCTACCGGAGGGCGCTGCCCCTGCCCGGTTGTATTATCAGTGGTATCAGCGCCAAAGCCCGGATGACAACTGGAGCGCCATACCCGGTGCCAACGAAAAAACCCTGACACTATCAAGTGTTACTCCGGCCATGGACGGCTTTGAGTATTGCTGCATGGTAACACGGCTTATGAACAACCAATTCCCCCTGTCGGCGGAAAGCGCCTATGCGAGGCTGAGTGTAACCGAGCAGTCCCCGGAACAATACACGGTAAGCTATTTTGCCGGAATCAACGGCAGCGTTACGGCCTTTGAAATAGGCGCCGGAGGTAATTATGAGATTAAGTCCGGCGATAAAGTATCCGAACGGACCACAGTGGAGTTTATTGCCAAGCCAGATTTAGGCTATCGGGTGAGCCGGTGGACAATAAACGGAGAGGCCGCCCTCGGTAATACAGGCAATACATTGACCATCGACAGTTTGTCCGGGGATGTTACTGTTAATGTAAGCTTCACCTATTCCACTTATGACATCACTTTTGATATCGCGGAAAACACTGAAGAAGGCCAGAACGGTGCGGTATGGGGCACCCTAACCGCCAGATATGCCGGAAGCTTTGAGCTGCCGCAGGGTGAGGCCACCTCTGTCGCGGCTCAGATGCCCATAACATTCACTGCCGTTCCCGCTATTAGCGGTGATACAAAATACACGGTGAAACAGTGGAGCAAAAACGGTGAAGTAGTGAAAAATGACAACGGCAGCACCTTTATTGGAGACACCTATACCATAGAAGCCCTTTCGGAAGACACCGTGGTGAAGGTGATGTTTGCCAGGGCAGTGGAACATAAGGTTGAAGTGTCTTCACAAATCACTAATACCGATGTGGCTTACTTCGACAATGGAATTATTATCATCCGTGCCGATGGGGACATGGTCTTGCCGAGTGATCCGATAAAGAAAGGGTCCAGGGTGACCATTGCTGTGACGCCTCCTCAAGCGGCGCTCATTTATAGCTGGGAAATCACACCGGTGGACGACGATGGAAAGCCTGCAGCTTTGCCCACTGTCCTCGGCAGCCAGCCTTCCTATACCATTAACGAGCTCTCTGCAAGCTACAGGATTGAAATCACCTATGTCGTCGTCTCCACCAAGACAGTTACTTTTGGCTCCGAAGGGGGAAGCGGGACGGTTACGGCTGTGGTGGGGGTTGGGAATACATCGCCGACAGGCGTTGTGGAAAGCGGCGGCAAGGTGCAGATGTACTCGGATATAGTTCTTACCGCCCACCCCGAGTTGGGAGTAAAGGGCTGGACAGTGAACAATATTTATCTAGCCCGTACCGATACAAGTTACACTCTGGAGGACATCAACAGAAACACCACGGTCAAGGTGCTGTTCGAAAGTGCTCCCACGGCAAAAGATTTCATTGGCGCCGTTGAAATCAAGGCTGGAGAAACAGAATGGATTGACGCCGATACCGTAGCTTTGGATGCCGACGGAGACAGCCTGGCTGTCAGCAGAATCAGTACGAAACCGGATGAAAAGATAGCAATAGCAGGGATTGATGACGGCAAAGCCACAATCACCGGTGTCAACAGGGGCATAACAGGCGTAGTTCTTACGGTTAGCGACGGGAAAGGCCATACTTGTGATGTCCCTGTAGG
>DURJ01000164.1 GCA_012837285.1 Bacillota bacterium | reverse complement strand
GCAAGACGATGCCGCCAATAATGCCTTACTGCTAAAAAAACTGCAGGGTTTGCCGCCGGAGCAACGCCAAGCCCAATTCCGGACAGTATTAGCCTTAGTGTTAGAGCCGGGCCGAGAGTTCACAGTGGAAGGCATCTGCAGCGGCTTCATTGCCGAAAGTGGGCGTGGCTGCGGTGGCTTCGGCTACGACCCGCTGTTTTATCTGCCGACTTTCCATCGTACCATGGCCGAGCTTACAGTAGAAGAGAAAAACAGCGTCAGCCATCGGGGACAGGCTATCGCCAAACTGCGTCGTTTGCTGGAAAAACTAGACAGCGAAGATTAGCAGGGGATAGACAGGGGTTCCTATCGGCCGGGTGCACACAATTCTACTATTTCCTCCAGTAGAAGAGATAAGAGTCGGGGCAGAGCTTCTTGTACGGGAGGGGACAAGGTGCAACCGGGAGCGATGTTAAAGGGTTCTAGTCCGTACAAGATAACTACGGTGGGTATTCCGCTCAGCGCCCGTGCCCAAGTAATAATGGTCGATAAGTCACAAGTGTGGCAGTCGATTTCTTTCTGCCGGATTTTAGCCAGCTGAGTTAAGTCAGTAATACGGTAAATAGTTCCCGGCAGGCCGTTCCCACGCATGGCATCCACAGCCACAAGGGTCTCAGCTCGGCTGATCTCATCCAAATACTTAATGGCTCCGGTACCTACCACCAGGGCGGCTATGCCCGGTGGTAGTTTTTGTTGTAGGAGCTGTTGGATTGCCCGCACACCCACACCGTCATCGCTCATTAATAGGTTACCTATTCCAATTACCAGTGCCCTATAGCCAGGACATCCAGGACCGGTTGGCACTACGTTCACCTTCCTAAATCTTGTTAGACAACGTCCGGCACGAAAAGCTACCTGGTCTTTTGATATTCACCAAGTCTGTTTTATGGCGCGGCCCATTGGCAATGAACACCTTCCACCATCATATACTGGGACTACATGGTGTATGAGTGTTAAGGAGGTTTACCCAATTGGAAAAGATGGAGTTTGTGGACCTGTGCCGCGAGCTAGCCAACAGCGATGGTCATGCCATGTCGCGGGCTGTCCTTAAGATTGCAGATTCTTACCGTACAAAACATCAACAGCCCAAAATGCCGGTTATTTGGCTAGAAACAAACGACAGCGGCGACAACAACATTTCCTTTATGAACACCGCCTACCCCTATTTGGGGCAGGTGTTTGCTAATATGATTGACCTTCTATATAGCAACACTTTTATGGCCGCCCAAGGCCGCGAGGCACTGGAGGTGTTATATCGTGCCGCCGAGCAGTATGCCGATCAGTTTACGTTGGTAGTGGAAGGAGCCATACCGCTGAAAGACAACGGCATCTACAATGTTATTGCCGTGACCGATACCAAGCCCATTACCGCCCGGGAGGCCGTGACCTGGCTCGGGAGCCGGGCCCGATATGTGGTGGCCATTGGCACCTGCGCCAGCTTTGGCGGACCATCTGCGGCCCGGCCCAATCTTACCGGCAGCGTGGGGGTGCAGAGCGTTCTTCAGCGCCCAGTGATCAATGTGAGCGGGTGCCCGGTTAATCCCGACTGGTTCGTGGGAACGTTGGCCCACCTGCTACTTTACGGTGTACCGGACCTTGACGAGCGCGGACGTCCTACAATGTTTTACCAATTCACCATTCACCGGCACTGTCAGCGTCGCTCCTATTTTGACCGCAATCAGTTTGCTCGGGAGCTGGGAGATATCGAGTGCATGTTTTCCTTGGGATGTGTGGGACCGCGCACTTTTGCCGACTGTCCCTATCGTCTGTGGGTTAATCATGTAAGCTGGCCGGTTAAGGCCAATACACCTTGTATTGGTTGTACCAACCCGGATTTCCCCGATGGTTCCACGCCGTTTTTTAGCCCTCTGCCGCAAAAGAGTACAGAGCCGGCACCGTCAACACTTCCGACCGGGAAAGGAGAATAGCCATGGGCAGCGAACGCATTGTGTTCAGTCCCGTAACCCGCTTGAGCGGCTTGTTGTCAGTACAGGTGGTTGTTGATAGCCAAGAGGTAGTGGAGGCCAATGCAAGCAGTACCATGTTTCGCGGGTTCGAGTGGATCATGCAAGGGCGCCACATCACCGATGCCGTCTACCTGACGCAGCGCGTCTGCGGCATCTGCTCCCTGGCCCATGGTGCTGTGGCCAGTTACTTGGTGGATGATATTTTGGACAACGATCTCAGCGACAATGCCCAGTACCTGAGGAATACTATGCTGGGGGCTGACTTTCTGCAAAACCATATCCGCCATTTTTATCTCTTTAGCCTGCCTGATTTTGTGCAGATGCCGGATCAGCCACCCTTCCAAGGGCAAAATCTTACCGATGCCCGGCTCAGCCCCAAGGTGAACCAAAAGCTGGTAAGCCATTATTTCGAAGCTATCAAGGCGGCCCAGGAGAGCCACCAGCTGCAGGCTCTTTTTGGCGGCAAAGCACCCCACCAGCATGGCTTTGTCCACGGCGGGGTGTCGGTAGCTATCACCGCTGACAAAGTCAATCAGGCCTTAGCACTGTTAGATAAAATCCAACAGTTTGTGGTTCACAGGATGCTACCTGATACCGAACTAATTGCTCAGGCCTACCATGACTACTTTACCATCGGTTGCACACACCGCCGGTTGCTATCCTTCGGTCTGTTCCGGTTCGGGGCAAAGAATGAGCGCACCCTTTGGCCGGCCGGAGTGGTGGTAGATAATGTGGTGACAACGCCTAGGCTGGAGCTCATTCAAGAAGATGTCAGTCATTCCTGGTACCAAGAGACTGTAACCGACAGCGAGACTGTCCTTGAACCCGATCCCTATAAGCCCAGGGCTTATACTTGGATAAAATCTGTTACCTATGATGGTGAACATTTTCAAGGCGGGCCGCTGGTGCGGATGCTTCTCACCGGCAACTACAGTGGTGGTACCGCCACCATGGATCGGATTTATGCCCGCTCGTTAGAAACCTATTATATTACCAAGCTGATAGGAGAGTGGTTGCGGCGACTGGAGCCGGGGCCTGCGCCCCTGCAGCAGAAAAAAGAGCCGAAGAAAAGTGCGGCCATAGCTGTTAACGACGCCATGCGCGGCCCGCTTCTCCATCAAACTGTAATTGACAGGGAAACAGTGAAAGAATATAACATCATCACACCCACTGTCTGGAACTTTTCCCCCAAAGATGCCAACGGGCAGTCTGGCCCGGCCGAAGCTGCCCTCATCGGCACCAAGATTCCTCGCCGCGACATGCTCTTCACAATCCTCGGCCGTATCATCCGCTCTTTTGACCCCTGCCTCGCCTGCGCCACTCATGTATTGGATGTCCGGGGGAATAAAGTTGCCCAGACAGTGTTCTAACTACCCCCACAGAATCTGCCATAATGCTGCGTATAACATATAGGACGTATGTGCAGGGGCCGGTTTCCGTGTTGGCCCGAACGGAATAGCACGCGCAAAATTGCTTTGACGAACAACCATAAATAAGCTATAATATAAAACGCGAGGCGGGGCGTGGCGCAGTTTGGTAGCGCACATGGTTTGGGACCATGGGGTCGTAGGTTCGAATCCTATCGCCCCGACCAGAGTTTTGCTTAAACATGCGGGAGTAGCTCAGTGGTAGAGCACCAGCCTTCCAAGCTGGGTGTCGCGGGTTCGAGTCCCGTTTCCCGCTCCATGTCTGTGTCCTGGTAGCTCAACCGGATAGAGCAACAGCCTTCTAAGCTGTGGGCTGGGGGTTCGAGTCCCTCCCAGGACGCCAGCTCCTTTTAAAACTTGACGCCAATAACACTTTTTGTTATACTGGCATCGGAAGAGTGTCGTGGTGAATGTAGCTCAGTTGGTTAGAGCACCAGATTGTGGCTCTGGGGGTCGTGGGTTCGAATCCCATCATTCACCCCATTCTGTCTACTAAGAAATCGCCTCGGCGGTTTCTTTATTCACTTTCTTTGCGTTGGGGCGTAGCCAAGCGGTAAGGCACGGGACTTTGGATCCTGTATGCGTTGGTTCGAATCCAGCCGCCCCAGCCACTCTACTAATTAAAAATGCGGATGTGGCGGAACAGGCAGACGCGCTAGACTTAGGATCTAGTGG
>DURJ01000163.1 GCA_012837285.1 Bacillota bacterium | reverse complement strand
CGACAAATGCAGGGTGGCTTTGGCGGCATGCTCAGTTTTGAACTGAAGGGCGGCCTGGAGGCCGGGATAAACTTGATGAATTCATTGGAGCTTTGTTCCCTGGCCGTCAGCCTAGGTGATGCAGAAACCCTCATCCAACACCCGGCTTCTATGACTCATTCCCCTTACCCACCGGCGGAACGGCTGGCAGCCGGAATCACCGACGGCCTGGTTCGGCTGTCGGTAGGCATCGAAGATGTAGACGACATTATTGCCGATTTGAAGCAGGGATTAGATAAATTGTAAGCTCGTTACCCGCATCCGGGACCGGTCCAAGTTTCCTCCGTGGAAAACACAAAACGAAGCCCCTGCCATCGTACTGGTGGCAGGGGCTTCTAGTTCTACCCGTTGCCTGTCTAAATCTCACACCCCCTATAGAATAATCGGAAACCCCAGCAGTACAGTCTTGACTGCAGGGGTTTTTCATTGTTGACATATTCAGCCGAAAACTCAAATATCCATGATAAAAAGGAGGTGCCTTTATGAGCTGAAGGTAAGTCCGAAGCGGTTAGAGCTACCAAAACCAACAGGGAGGTAATATGTAAATGAGCAATTTCCTCAAAAGTAAGTTTTTCCGGACCTATTTCTTACCCGGCTTCGTCTTCCAGTCAGTGGTAATAGCCGGCGGTTACGGAACTGGACGGGAGCTCATTGAATACTTTCTCTCCCATGGCCCGCTTGGAGGAATCTACGGTATGGTTGTTACAACAGTGGTTTGGGGTATAGTCTTGGCGGTAACCTATGACTTTGTGCGTGTATTCAAGACTTATGATTACCGGAGTCTTTTTACGCAGCTTCTAGGGAAATTCTGGTTTCTCTATGAAATATGCTATATCCTCTTGCTTTTCATAGTGTTAGCCGTTGTTGGTGCAGCTGCAGGAAATGTTGTTCAGGACACTTTTGGCATTCCCTATGTGATTGGGGTCACGGTGATGCTTCTAGGAGTAGCCTACTTATCTTACAGTGGAAGTAGGGCTATTGAGACATATATGTCGTGGTGGTCCTTTGTTCTATATGGCGTTTATGCGGCGTTTATTATCTTTGGACTAAGTAGATTTGGTCCCAGTATTTCTCAGGCTCTTAGCACAAGAGAAATAATCCCCGGTTGGGGTTTGGATGGTTTTAGGTACGCGTTCTACAATTTAGGTTGCATTTGTGCCATTTTATTTACCCTGCCGGATATTGAGACCCGATCGGAGGCCTTTGTCTCCGGATTCCTAAGTTCCCTTATCACTATTATTCCAGGTTTTCTCTTCTATATGGTGGTCTTGAGCGGTTACCCAGGAATCGTCAGTGATACAATGCCAGCCTTTACAGCGCTAAAAAGCCTTGGTTCAGTTTTGTTGCTAGCTGCCTATGAGATCGTACTGTTTGGAACACTGATAGAAACCGGTACCGGCTTTATTCATGCTGTAAACGAACGTTTGGCTGCTACTCTTAAAGAGCGAGATCGGCAGCTTACTAAGAACATGCGGGGAGTCATCGCCCTGGGCATGGTACTTTTGAGTATAGCTATGAGCCGGTTTGGTTTAATTGATCTGATTGCCAAAGGTTACGGAACCATTTCTTGGGGATTCTTTATTACTCACATTGTGCCGGTATTAACCATTGGAATTGCCAAGATAGTAAGAGCAGAAAAGTCTCAACCACCGTTCCCTAATTAACCATGAACCCAGGTGCAACTGATTTGCATAACCACAGCCAACTCGAAAGGGTGGTTCTTTGATCATGCCAGGCCTTAAACGTTGCCTTGCTTTAGTAGAGGAAGATAAGAAGGTAATCTCCCCAGCCTCACGCGTACCCTATTATCCACTGGTTGTAGATCATGCCAGGGGTTGTACAGTGGTAGACGCCGACGGTAATGAATACTTGGATTTCCTGGCCAGTGCGGCTGCCTTAAACACAGGGCACGCTCACCCTAAAATCGTGGACGCTATCAAGCGTCAAGCAGCCAAGTTTATTCACTATACCCCAGCCTACATGTATCATGAACCGCTGGTACGGCTAGCGCAAAAACTGGTGAGCATTACCCCGGGGAAGTTCCCCAAACAAGTCGCTTTTGGGTTGAGCGGCTCCGATGCCAACGATGCTGCCATCAAGTTGGCCCGTGCTTATACCGGTCGTTCCAAAATAATTTCCTTCATCCGTTCTTACCATGGGTCCACTTATGGGTCTATCAGCCTAACAGCGGTAAGCTTAAATATGCGTAGAAAGATCGGACCTTTGCTTCCGGAAATTGAACATTTTCCTTATCCGGACTGTTTCCGTTGTCCCTTCGGTCATCGCCAGCCTGACTGTGATTTGCATTGCTTAGAATACATTAGGTTTGCTTTCGCTAATTATCTTCCAGTTGAGGAAGTAGCAGCTATTATCATCGAACCGATACAAGGTGATGCGGGGATAATTGTTCCGCCAGACGCATATATGCACGGATTGCATGAACTCTGTAAAGAAAACGGTATTCTTTTGGTAGCTGAGGAAGTTCAGCAAGGGTTTGGTCGTACTGGGCGCTGGTTTTCGATCGAGCATTTCGGTATTGAACCGGATATGGTTATTTTGGCTAAGGCTATCGCTGCCGGAATGCCTCTGTCAGCTTTGGTGGCCAGAAAAGAATTTATGCAAGCCTGGGAAGCACCGGCCCACTTGTTTACTATCGGTGGTAACCCTATCTCTTGTGCCGCTGCCTTGGCTAATATCGAGGTAATTGAGGAAGAAAAGTTGATCGAGAATGCAAGGACTTTGGGAGCATACGCCCAGAGAAGGTTCGAGGAACTTCAGGCTGTTTATGATGTCATAGGCGAGGTCAGAGGTAAAGGACTTTCTATCGGTGTAGACTTGGTGTTGGATCACAATACCAGAGAGCGCGCCTGCACTGAAGCAGCAAAGATCTGCTACCGGGCGTGGGAAAAAGGGCTTTTGCTCTCCTTCTTCAGTGGCTCGGTCTTAAGAATTCAACCGCCGCTGATTATTACTAAAGACGAGACGGATCGGGCGCTATCCATCATTGAGGAGTCCATGAAAGACTTAGTAGGCGGTAGAATAAGCGACGAAGTTTTAGAGACCGTAAAGGGATGGTAAATGCTCCTATGACATTTCATCCTCATCGCTCGCTAACGCTGCAGTAACATTTCCACCAATATGATTCCGGCGGGAAACCCCGCCGGAATTTTTATGGACGTACAGGTGTCTACTCTTTCTTCTTAGCTAAGGCCTGGGCAATGCGTTCTTCTGCCAACGCATTAGCGGCTTCGTAGGGAAGAATGTCTCTCTCTTTGGCCAGAGCAAATACCTGAAGCAGAATATTATAGATGTTAGCTGCTTTGGCCAGGGCCCGCTCCTTGTTGTAGCCGCCGGAAGCCATT
>DURJ01000162.1 GCA_012837285.1 Bacillota bacterium | reverse complement strand
TACTCATTTTCCCGGCCCAAACCGGTGTGCAGACTACTACCTGGTCATAAGCGCCAAAGTCAATACTCATATCTGCAATTGCAGCATCCCTTCCCATTGCTGCCTCAAAGCCGCACCTGATAAAGCCAATTATTCCTTTATAGTTATCACGGTTCATTATTCTCACAAGGTCCGCATTCAAAATTGTCGCCAACTTCTCGGCAGCCGTTTTGGTATTTCCGGTTCGTGAATAATAGACAACCAACGCGTTCGTAAACTTCACCCCTCTTCTTTGAAGAACTTGTCCTTCATCTAATTCTATCGTTTCTACCATTACCCACCTGAACAGGGTAGTAATGGATTGCCCCATAACCTTATTATATGGATAAGCTATTTACCTATTCGTCCTAAAGCCTGATATTTCATTAACTACTTGGCGGCACAAAGGCACTGCTTACCACTTATTTCCTAATGATCAATAATTCGCCGGCTAACGATTCTTTCCTGCCGTTGGTTCCTCAACATGAACCCCGTCACTTAGGGACGGGGTTTGCGCATGCCTTATTGATCTAAATGGATTCCTGGTACTAGTCTTAACACGCACCGGTAATATCAGCGGTTTTGGGTAGGGGCTTCAATCTGCCCCTCTGCCCCGGTCAATATTGCCAGCTTCTTTTGGTGACTGCACCGTTTGATGGCTGCTTCGGCCGCCATGGCTTCCGACCGCGAGTCAAATTCAAGAAAGCCCAAGAGCTTTACCGGACGCCGTCCTCTCGTATAGCGAGCACCGTTGCCCTCTTGGTGTTCTTTTAGCCGCCGCTCAGGGTCTGTGGAATATCCGGTATAAAGGCTGCCATCGCAGCAACGAAGGATATAAACGTAATGCGACATGAACAAGTCCTCCTGACAATGATCGGTTCTTGTTGGCCAGGTTTGCTGCGGTCCTTCGCTATAGTCTTTTCGCCGTTAGTTGTCAGCCTTCCTCTTCATGGCATCTTTTATCGAATAAAGTTCATAACTTAATCGCATGGCGCAAGTACTCTCTAGTAGGGCCCGTAATTGATCACCTGGGCTATGATAATAAAAACAGCTCCCAGTAGATACTGCAATGCTAGCAGGGGCAAGATCCAGCGTGCCCATTTGTCATAAGGTATCCCTGCTAGAGCGAGACCGGCCATGAGGCTGCCATCGGTGGGGGCAAAACTGTTGGAAATCCCGTCGCCGAACTGAAAGGCCAATACTGCCGTTTGACGGGTCACACCTACCAAGTCCGCCAGCGGACTTAAAATGGGCATAGTCACAGCGGCTTGCCCGCTACCTGAAGGAATAATGAAATTGAGGAGACTTTGAACTACATACATGCCTAGAGCATTTAGGCTGCTTGGTAAGCGAGCAATAGCACCAGCCAGCCAGTGAATAATTGTATCGCTGATATTACCTTCCTCTAGGACTACCATAATGGCCCATGCCAAGCCTATAACGAATGCGCCGCAGATTAGCTGTTTGGAACCGTCGACAAAGGCTTCGGCAATCTGATGGGAACTGAGTTTCCCGACACATCCGGCAGCAATACCCATAAACAGAAACAGACCGGCTATCTGGTCAATATCCCAGAACCACTTTAGCACAGCATAGACCAATATCCCCATGGTTACCACGATTACTATGAAGACTCGTAAATGGTGCGCTTCAAGGACGGAACTTTGCTGCCAATCATAATCCGGGTCCCTAGTCGTGTCTTCTTCAAAAACAAGACTGCTTTCGGGTTGGGCTTTGATTTTGCAGGCGTAGCGGTGGATAAAGTAAGTTGAAAGGCCGGTAAATGAGAGCCAGGCCAGAATACGCAAGGCGAGTCCTGAAAAGAGCGGCAAGCCGGCAATTCCTTGGGCCACTGCCACGGTGAACGGGTTTAAGAAGCCGGTAGAAAACCCGGCCACAGTGCCAACCATAAACAAGGCCATCCCCGTAATGGAATCATACCCAAACGCTGTGGCCAAAGAAACTGTAACGGGCACAAAGGGAAGCAATTCAGGCCTGAGACCAATGGCCCCGCAGAGGGAAAATACAAGCATGGTCACCGGTATGATTAGGTTTTCCCGCCCCTGCAGCAGCTTGGTTAGCCTAGCCATATAAGCATCAATCATTCCGGTAGCTTGAACTACACTGAAGGCCCCACCAACAACAAAAACAAAGAAAATGAT
>DURJ01000161.1 GCA_012837285.1 Bacillota bacterium | reverse complement strand
TTTACGCTCCTCCTAACGTGGAAAGGAGGAGGTGTGGCTGTTGTACTTTGATTCGCGCAGGCGGTCGTTGCTGACGCGGATTTTGTTCTGGCTTATATCAAGTATTTGTCCTCAGATGTTGCATTTTTGCCAATGGTTGGAAGAAAAGAAGGACTAAGACATATGGGTATAGAAAGAAGGATTAGTCTCTAGGTACAAGACGCTGTTTCACTAGATAAAACCACAAAGGGGATTTTGATGAAGTGACGGGGTCTGCTAATTCTTCAATCTACAATATCCGGTCGGTGGAAAGGGCCATGGAAGTGCTAATAGCTCTAGGCGAAGAGTCACCGCTGGGCCTGACTGAGCTGGCAAACAAGCTTGATCTACACAAAAGCACGGTCCATCGCTTGTTAGTTACCCTTGAAGGACGCAATTTTGTGGAGAAAGAGCCGGGCCAAGGCGGTTATCGCCTTGGGCTAAGGCTCCTGCAATTGGGCGGTACCGTTGCATCCCGGTTGGAACTTCGTCAAGAAGCAAAACCTTGCTTGGAACAGCTATCGCAGATAACCGGTTACACTGCCCATTTAGTAGTGCTCTCAAGTTACGATCCTATTTATATTGAAAAGGTAGAAAACCCCAACTCTATCGTGAAGTATTCCCAAATTGGAAAAAAGCTGCCGCTGAATGCAACGGCAGCAGGTAAGGTTTTGCTAGCTCATTTACCTGACCAAGAAATTGACAGTATTTTAGCGAAAGGGCTTAAAGCTTATACCAAATACACCATAACGGATGCGGCAGTTTTGCGCCAACACCTCCAGGAGGTCAAGAAAATGGGTTATGCTGTGGATATGGAAGAATTGGAGCTTGGTTTACGCTGTGTTGCTGCTCCTGTTCGAGACAATAACGGAACGGTAATTGCCGCTGTTTCTTTGTCTGGAGTCGGTGCTACCATGACTCAAGACAAACTTCCAACCCTGATTAAGCATGTTAAAGAAGGTGCCCAAGAAGTCTCTTATCGACTCGGTTATGCCTTGGGCCATAACGTCCAGCTTGCCTAGGAGGGGGGATGCAATTGTGCGGGTAGTTGTGGCCGGCAGCGATCAGGCCTGCCGCTCCCTGCTGGTAACATTCATAAACGAACACAAAGGCCTCCCTTTGTCTGTAATAGGTCGCGCCGCTAGTGCGAAAGAGGTTGGCAAAATCGTTAAGCAGAAAAACCCGGGGCTAATAATTTGGGACATTGAAGGACAAGAAGAACAAGCTTTAGCCCTTGTGCAAAAAGTTAAGCTGCAACAGCCTCAAATAAAAGTGGTCATTATAAATAAGCACCTGGAAATGACTAGTGTTCGCACTGCTCTGCACCATGGCATAGACGACTATTTGGTCAAACCAGTTACTCAAAAAGAGCTTACCGATAGCTTGATTCGTTTACTATTCGACCGGACAAAAATGCATTGCGGTCGTGACACTGTGGACAGGGCACTAACCTACATGCAAAAGAACTGTACCCGACTTATCACTCTTGATGATGTGGCTGAAAAATGCTTCATAAGTCCATGTTACCTCAGCCGCTTGATAAAAAGACAGACGGGAAAGACTTTCGTACAGAATCTTCAAGATATGCGCCTTATGCGAGCCGAATGGCTGCTGCTGAATACCAACCAAACGGTGCGAACCATTGCTAAATCGGTAGGATTTTCCAGCGACAGTTACTTTACCTATGTTTTCCGCAGCCGGAAAGGGGTTACCCCTACTGCTTTCCGTCGCGTTTCTAATTCTGGGTAGCTATAAAGGAAGGAGGGAGAGGGGCCTAATCTGGTTTCGTAAAGTGAAATATCAAAAAGGAGGATCGAATATGAGAAAAAAGGTCACAATTCTCACATTACAAGAGAAGATGGCTGCTGGTGAACAAATCACTATGATTACCGGCTACGACTATCCTATGGCCTTAATGCAAGAAAAAGCGGGCATGGATATTATTCTGGTTGGAGATTCTTTGGGAATGACGGTGCTAGGTTTCGATTCGACTTTGCCCGTTGGCATGGACACTATGATTGACCATGCCAAGGCAGTGCGGCGTGGTGCTCCCACAGCGTACGTGATTGGCGATATGCCGTACATGTCCTACCAGATTAGTATTGAGCAAGCCATTAAAAATGCCGGCCGCTTCATGCAAGAAGCTGGCTGTGATGCTATTAAGCTGGAAGGTGGCAGCAACGTAGTTGATATTGTGGAAGCCCTAACCAAAGCCACTATCCCTGTTATGGGCCATATTGGTTTGACACCTCAATCCATTGCTATGTTAGGCGGCTTTAAGTCCCAAGGACGCAGCCTGGAGGCAGCCGAGAAGCTCATCGATGATGCCAAAGCGTTGGAAGAGGCGGGCATCGTAACTCTGCTGATTGAAGCGGTACCTCCAGAAGTAGGCCGCATCATCACTGAGCAGGCTAACGTTCCTGTTATTGGGATTGGAGCCGGACCGCATTGCC
>DURJ01000160.1 GCA_012837285.1 Bacillota bacterium | reverse complement strand
TAAAGCGGGCAGGGAAGGTTGGCTGGTTAAAGCGTAACCCTTAAACGGGCTGGTTCATATTCTGAATAAGACCCGTGAAAGGGGGAATGTGCATGCCTTGGGATCATGGTGATTGGGGCGGACCCGGGGACTGGGGCGGTGGCTGGGACCGGCCGCCCATGACCCCCGGCCCTGGCGGACAGCAGCCGCGCCGAATTATCCAGATGGTGGAACCGGTGGCCCAGCACGGCCTGCGCGAACTTCAACGAGGGGTAAACCCCATGCATGTTATGCGAGAAGTGGCCGCAGCCGGCTACCTGGTGGGTACCGGTTTTACGGCAAACCAGGCTGTTCAGATGGTAGAGCAGTGGGAGCACATGGGCTTTTTCCCTTAGACTGCCCGCGCCATAGATAGTTTGCTCGAAACCACAAAGGGGCGGGCCTTAAGGCCCGCCCCTTTGACGGGCGTCCGCTGGTGGTTTTTTCCAGAGTTACCGGGGCAGGAATTTTTTGTGCCAAGGCCAATAATAATAAAGAGAACAAGAACTATGGAGGCTGGGCATGATTTACTTCCGTTGCCCCACCAGATTCTGTAGCTATGTAGTCTTAATCCTGTCTTTTTTTATTTGCTGGGCTGCGATCAGTGAGCCGGCGGTGGCGGCCGCACCGTCTCTGCCGGCGGTGGTAGCGGAAGCGGCCGTTGTAATGGATGCTGATACCGGCTGTGTGCTGGGATCTAAGAATTCTGACTTTAAGCTTCCCATGGCTAGCACCACTAAAATTGTAACGGCTCTGCTGACGTTGGAACAGGGGCAGCTAACCGATACGGTAGCTCTGAGTGAAGAAGCTGCCCAGCAAGAAGGCAGCTCCATGTACACCAGCCCCGGGGAGACCTACACAGTGGAAGAGTTGTTGTACGGTCTCATGTTAAACTCGGGCAACGACGCTGCTTGGGCCCTGGCCGAACACATGGCCGGGGATGTGCCTGCTTTTGTCCAGGCTATGAACGAACGAGTCCGTGAGCTGGGGGCGCTAAATACTCATTTTACCAATCCCAGCGGTCTGCCTGATCCGGGCCATTATAGCACTGCCAAGGATATGGCACTTATTGCTCGAGCCGCTATGGCCCGGGCGGATTTCCGCCGGATTGTGGGTGCCAAAGCGCATCAGGTACCTTGGCCGGTGAAAGACACAGACAAGTTGCTGGTGAATCATAATAAGTTGTTATGGCGCTACCAGGGCGCCGACGGGATTAAGACCGGATATACCAACGAGGCCCGGCAGTGCCTGGTGGCGTCCGCCAGCCGGGAGGATCGACAGTTAATAGCCGTGCTGCTAAAGAGCGAGACCGGGAGTGTCTGGCAAGATGCTCAGTTGTTACTGGACTGGGGTTTTGCTAACTTCGCCAATCATACGTTGGTGCGGGCCGGGGAAAAATTGGGCACTGTCCCGGTAAAACGCGGCCAGGCCGATCAGGTGGAGGCGGTAGCGCAACAGGATGTTCGAGTTACCTTGGCCCAAGGAGAGGAAGACCGGGTACAAGTCTCGCTGCTGGAGGTGCCCACTGAGTTGACCGCTCCGGTTGAAGACGGCCAGTTGTTGGGTAAAGCGGTGTTCACCTTGGGGGAGAAAGAGGTGGGCCAAGTAGCCCTGGTGGCAGCCGCTTTGGTCCGCCGCCCCCCAAAACCGTGGTGGTTTTGGTTCGGGGTGCTGTTTCTCCTGGGGCTGATGGGTCTGCTCGTAGCTGAGAATATACGGCGCCGGCGCCGGCGGATGAGACTCAAGTGGGTTTCTTTCCGCTACCGCGGGCCGAAATAAAAGGCTGCCCCTTACACCGGGGCAGCTTCTTCTTGGACCGACAGGTGCTTGCGGGTCGCCGGTGACAGCCGGGCTAGCAATGCATCTCTGGCCGCTGCTCCTACTGCAGCTCTGCTTTGCCGGCCTCTGCCTTTTACCGTCTGAACCCAATTGAGTTTTTGGTTTTTGTAATAAAGGTCAATATCCACAATTCGCCGACCGTCAGCGTTGTATTCCAAACCCAAGAGAAGGGATTTTATTTCCAGCGGATGCCAGTGAGAAAACAAGCGTACCTGGTAGGCAGTAACCGAAAGTAAGGCAAAAGCGTGGTCGCGGGTCCAGCGTTCACCCAAGATCAGACCCACTTCCAGTTCTTCCAGCACTTCGATTAGACGAGCCAGGTGCAGACTGTAATTGCCGTAAGCATCGTAAATGTTAATCCGGAGTTCATACCATTCGCTCTCGCCTTCTTTTAGGGCTTCGGTAAAGTAGCGCACCGCCCCCTGGCGCAATTCTTGAAATAAGCTCCTGGCCGGGCGGTGAATTAACAGCAGCTCCGGCTCCAATTCTTTGGTAGGAACCGATTTACCCATGGGATGAACAGTGAACCCCAGCAAAGTGTCGTCGGAATCCCCAATAGTGACACCACTTTTGAGATCCACTTTCCGGCCCTGGTATTCTTCCTCCAGTTGTAAAATCAACGTGCTCCCGACCGTGGGTATGCGCATAAGGATCAGTCCGGGACCCAGCTCCACTTTGTTGATGGCGGCAACGGCCCGGCTGGTGATCAGATGGGTCAATACGGCGGCGGCTGAATGTGGCACCGTAAACACCGTTTCGGCGTAGGGTGAGGTCATCACCACCACGCAGTCGTTTTCGCCGGCATAGCCCAGCCCAGTGGTGAGATGTTGTCCCCGAACGGAACCAAGTTCCGTCAGAGCGGCTTCTATCTGGGTGGGATTATCAGTGTGCAGGCACATGTACTCGGGACCGGTACGCAAAAACAGCATCAGTTCCTTCCCTCCTCCTATAGCTTTTGGGGCCGAGTCTTTAGGCCGCGGGCAGCGTCCATGCCATGAGGATAGGGCAGAGAGTAGATGGTGCCGTTTTCCAGCAGCAGATTAATTTTGGTCAACCCAGACAGGGGATGGCCAGAGACAGCCGGCGGCTGGTCGGGACAATGGCCGTAGAGGCCAAAATCGGCTCCGGCCGGCAAATGCTGCGGTTCATGAGCTACACCGATCTTGAGCGAGCCAAATTGGACCAGGCTACTTGCCGGCAACACCTGACTTCGCTGGCAGGTATGAGTGAGCACAGCGGTATTATCGTGATTGCCCGGGACCAGGTAGATGGTGCCTACCGGCATGCGCTCCAATTGCGGCAGATAGCGCTGGATTTGTTCCTGATAGAAATCGGACAGATAGGCGTTGTTTTCCAGCTTAATTTGATCCATCAAATCGCCGGTGTGGATTAAGACAGCGGGTCTTAATTTTTTTAGCAACCTAAACAGATACGGATAAAACACAGCCGGTGTATCACTCACATGTACTAGACAAGCGGCAGGTGAGGCCAACACCTCAGCCGGGACCGGCGGTGTTAATAAGTTATCCAGTCGCTCTTTTAGCCGGTCTGTACTGGCAGGCAGTTGCTGGCTCCAGGAAACAAGCTGGGACAGCAAAGAGGACATACCATCACCCCCTCTTGATCTGGACTCATTATAGCACATGGCCCAGGTGAACGGGAGTCCGGACTTGCTTGCTCTGCCAGAGCACGGCCGTTATAATGAAAACTGAAGCTTGGGTTCCAACGGGAGGGCAAAGATGATGGGAAACCGGGAAGCGGCGGGTGTTGTTGGCGATAAAGCGGCGCAGAACTCGCGCCTGAGACTGTATTGGTCTTTGCTCCGGCCCCGGCAGTGGACTAAAAACGCCTTCGTTCTGGCCGGGGTAGTCTTCTCCGGTCTGTTTACAAAGCAGCAGGCGCTGCTTACAGCCTTAGCCGCTTTTTTTGTTTTCTGTTTAATTTCCAGCGCCGGCTATGTCTATAATGATATTGCCGACAGGGAAGAAGATGCCCTGCATCCCACCAAATGCCACCGGCCGGTAGCTGCCGGCAAGGTAAGTGTAACTGAAGCACGAGTGCTGGTGGTGTTGTTGGTTTTGCTGGCGGCCGGGGGAGGTTTTCCCCTGAGCACGGCTTTTGGCTTGCTAGTGCTAGCGTATTTTCTGCTGACGGTGGCTTATTCGCTCTGGCTGAAGCAACTGGTACTGATTGATTTGTTGGTACTGGCAGCGGGCTTTGTTCTTCGTGCTGCTGCCGGCGCAGTGGCTGTGGGGGTGACGATTTCTCCTTGGCTTCTTATTTGTACCACCCTGCTGTCACTTTTTCTGGGCTTAGGGAAGCGGCGCCACGAATTGTTACTATTGGAGGGGGCTGCGTCTAGCCACCGGGCGACGCTAAATGATTACAGCCCGGAGCTGTTAAACCAGTTGTTGTCGTCGGTGACGGCGGCGACCCTGGTGTCGTATTCTATCTATACTTTTACCAGTGGACACGGGCCGGCCATGATGCTGACAATTCCTTTTGTTTTGTTCGGCTTGTTTCGGTATTTGTACCTTATTTACTGTCGGGATTTAGGCGGCAGCCCGGAGGAAATCTTGCTTACAGATCGGCAGTTGCTGCTGACGGTGATTTTGTGGGGAGGGGCCGTGCTTTTGGTCTTGGGCACAAAGCAGAGGTTCTAGCCCCGGAAAATCACCCCCCGGAACCATTGTCCGGCAGGCCACATATGGGTAATAAACGGGTAGCTCTTTTGAATGCGGGCCGGACTGTTCTGTAAGATTGGGCGAGGAGGATACATGTGGAGGAACGGACAAAACGCAGGGATTGGCTGCTAATTGTGGGCTTGGCCCTGCTCCTGCGGCTGGCTTTCAACTGGCGATTTGTGCCGGATACCAAGCATGCCGATATTGCCAGTATGTATCAGTATTCGCTGCGGGTAGCTCAGGGTATTTATTATGGCGAGGGGGTCTACTGGCCGCCGGGGTTTATTTTTCTCTCCGGCGCTTTGATTCGGCTATTTGGCGCCAACCGGTACTGGACGGTGATTCGCTATCTGCACAGCTTGTTAGGGGCCATAAGCTGCGGCTTCGGCTACAGTATCGGGGCCTACGCTTTTGGCAATCGGGCGGCGGCTATTGCGAGCGGTGTGCTGATGGCGGTTTATCTGCCGCTTGTTTACTATACCGGGTTGGCTTTTAGCGAGACGTTGTTTTTATTCTTGTTTTTGTGGTCGGTTTGCTGGCTGTACCGGCTGGCTCAAAGCAGAGCTAAGAACGATGCTGTTTGGGCCGGGCTTCTTCTGGGCTTGGCTACTTTAACCCGGCCGGTTACGCTGCTTGTGCCGGTGTTGCTGCTGCTGTGGTACTGGCTGATCTGGGAGCGCCAAGGGCGGTTGGTGTTGGCTCGGGTTGGTCTGATTATGTTGGTGCTGCTTGTTACTCTGCTGCCGTGGACTATCCGTAATTTCATTGTAACCGGCGACCTAGTGCTGGTGGATATGAACGGCGGGGTAAACTTTTATATCGGCCATAATGAGCGGGCTACCGGCACCTGGATGGACTTAGGCCAGAAAACAAACCCAGTAATCCTCTTGGGCGGTTCTCCGGCAGCCGGGAAACTGGGTTATCGCCGCGGACTGGAGTTTATCGTTAACCATCCCCGGCAGGAATTGACGCTGGCCTGGCGCAAGCTGGTCTGGTTTTGGACCAAGCCTTCGGATTGGTATATTTCCAGCTATGCCCAGGCGAAAGGGATTCCGCACCTGGAACCCCCGGTTTGGGGGGCGCTGGCCGTGGTGGGGGCGATTCTTACCTATAACCGGCGGCACAGCTCGTTATTTTTGATTTTGTTTGGGCTCTATTATAACGCCATTATAGTGGCGATTTATTTCGCCTGTCGCTACCGGTTGGTGGTGGAGCCGGTGTGGCTGCTTTTGGCCGCTGGGGGCATCGGGGAGCTGCTCGGCTGGTTAGGATTGGCTAGTTGACATAGTTTTGGAACCGCTCTATAATAGTGTCAGTTTCTGACCGACCGGTCGGTCGACAATATGTTCCGGACATAATAATGATGATATTGCGTAATTTAGATGGTTGAGTTGAGTTACAGGGGGAGGAGAAAGTATGTCCAAACGCTACATAAAGCTGGCTGTCTTTGTGCTTGCGGTTTTGGTGACGCTAACGGGCTGCAAGTCGTCAGCGGAAAAAGAACAGGGACCGAAGCCGGTGGCGGTGGAGGTAAAGCTGGTTGAAAGGGGCGAAGTCCAAGCTGGAACAGTGCTCAGCGGGCCGGTTCGTGCTCAGGCGGAAGTTTACGTTATTAGTAAGCTGCCGCTTCAGGTGCTGGCAGTCAAGGTACAAGTAGGCGACCGCGTGGAGGCGGGTCAGGTATTGTTGCAACTTGATGATAAGGATCTGGCACAACAGGTCCGGCAAGCCAGAGCCGCTTTGGCCGTGGCCGAAGCAGGACTGCCGCCGGCAAAGGAGGAGTCGCCTGCGGCGGCCAGCGCTCGCCTGGCTTATGAAAATGCAGCCGCGGACCTTACGCGGATGGAGTATCTAAAAGAACAAGGAGTCATCTCAGAACAGGCATTGGAGCAAGCCAGAGTCAGGGCGGCCGGAGCGGCGGCTCAATACCAAGGGATATTAGATCAAGAGAAAATGGCTCTGGCCAACCACGACCAAGCCCAGGCGGCTGTGGCCTTGGCCCGATCCCAGTTGGATAACGCTACCATTACTGCTCCGGTGGCCGGAATAGTGGCCAGTCTGCCGGTGGAGGTGGGGCAAATGGTCAGCCCCAGTGCGCCGGTGGTCACAATTGTGGCTATGGATCAGGTGAAGATTAGTCTTAATGCTACGGAAAAAGATATTAGTCATCTTAGGACGGGACAAAAAGTAACGGTTAAAGTGGCCAGTTTAGGGGGCAAAGAATTTGCCGGTGAACTTACAGCGGTGGCCCCGGCGGCTGATGCCAGAACGCAGGGGTTTCCGGTGGAAGTGACAGTACCCAATGACGGCCATTTGATTAAGCCAGGGATGTTTGCGGAAGTAGAATTACAGACGGAAGTAGTCTCGGCGGTGTTGGTAATTGAGCGGGAGGCTATTGTCCCAGCGGGGACCAACCAAACGGTATTTGTGGTTAAGGATGATATAGCCTACCAGAAAGAAATAATATTGGGGCTGGTGAATGACCGGGTAGCGCAAGTGACCTCCGGGCTCGGTGAGGGTGAGCTGCTGGTGGTGAAAGGGCAGCAGTATCTGCGCGATGGCATGCCTGTTTCGGTGGTGGCTGGGGGTGAAGCGTCATGAACCTGGCTGGGTTCTCCATTCGCCGTCCGGTGACAGTATGTATGGGCATCTTGGTGTTGCTGGCGTTAGGGGGCGTGTCTCTCAGCCAGCTACCCATCGATCTGTTACCGGAACTTAACCTGCCCATGGCGGTGGCGGTATCCACCTACAGCGGGGCCGGTCCGGAAGAAGTGGAACAAATGGTGACCCGGCCGCTGGAAGCGGTGCTGTCCACCGTGAGCAACGTTAAGAATGTAATGTCCATCAGTTCGCCGGGCAGCTCCATGGTAATGGTTGAATTTAACTGGGGCACGGATATGGATTTTGCCACCCTGGACATGCGGGAGAAAATTGATATTCTGTCGGGCGTGTTACCGCCTGAGGTGAAACGACCGACGGTATATAAGTTTGACCCGGCACTACTTCCCATAATGTCCATCGGGGTGTCGTCCGACAGCCGAGATCTGGCCACTTTAAAACAGTTGCTGGAAGATAAGGTAATCAACCGGCTGGAGAGGATAGACGGAGTGGCTTATGCTATGCTGGCCGGCGGCCCGGTACGGGAGATTAAGGTGCTGGTGGATCAGGCCCGTCTCAGTGGCTACGGCTTGACTTTGGGCCGGTTGGTTCAGGTGCTACAAAGCGAGAATCTAAACTTACCCGGTGGTACCATCCAAGACGGCGGGCGGGAGTATGTGATCCGTACCACCGGCGAATTTAGAAGCATTGACGAGATCCGAAACGTTACTTTGCTGACTCCCATGGGAGCCCCTATTCGTTTGAGCGATGTGGCCACGGTAAAGGAAGTGGAAGACCGGAGCGGGGCCTATTCGCTGCTAAACGGCCGCCCGAGCTTGGGTATTGCTATCCAGAAGGAAACGGGAGCCAACACAGTACAGGTAGCGGCCAAGGTAAGGGAGGAGATGGAAAAGGTTGCCAGGGATCTGCCCGATGTGGACTACAGCTACACTTTTGACCAATCGAAGTTTATTGAACGGGCCATCGGCAACCTGAAAAGCAATGCCATTATAGGCGGCCTGCTGGCGATATTCATCCTCTATGTGTTTTTGCATAGCTTTAGGAGCACCTTGATTATTGCCTTGTCCATCCCCATTTCCATTATTGCTACCTTTACTTTAGTTTATTTCAATAAGCTTACTTTGAACATGATGTCACTGGGTGGTCTGGCCCTGGGCGTAGGTATGCTGGTGGACAATTCTATTGTGGTACTGGAGAACATCTACCGGCATTGTGAACAAGGGAAGACCAGGCTGGTGGCGGCCCAAGAAGGGGCAGCAGAAGTTGGGCTGGCTATTACGGCCTCGACTTTGACTACCGTTGCGGTGTTTGTACCTATTGTTTATATAAAGGGACTGGTGGCGGAGATCTTCACTCAACTGGCGCTGACAGTGACCTTTTCGCTGTTGTCTTCTTTGCTGGTGGCCATGACCCTGGTTCCTTTGCTGGCCAGCCGGCTGCTTAAAGTTGAGGCTGAGCGGCCGCCGGCCCAGCCAGGCTGGGGGCCGGCTCGGTGGGGGCGGCAGTTGGCGGACCGGATCAGACAGGCGCTAGCTAATCTGGACCGTTTTTACCGCCGGGCCCTTTCTTGGAGTCTGGACCATCGTCGCCTGGTGCTGGCCGTAGCCGCCGGTGCTTTTGTTCTGAGCTTGATCGCTCTTCCGTTTTTGGGCCGGGAGCTTTTCCCCCGTACCGACGCGGGGATGCTTACAGCTACCATCAGTTTGCCGCTGGGATCTACCATTGAGCAAACAGGCCAAATTGCTGAGCAAGTGGAGGAGATTTTGGCTCAGGTACCGGAAGTGGATACCATCTTCACGTCGGTAGGGGGCAGCGAACTGTTCTCTGCCGGTGGCATGGGTACTTATGCCGAGCATGCCACCATTGATGTCAATCTGAAACCACAACGAGAACGAAAGCGGAGCGACTTGCAGCTCGCCGAGGTGGTACGAGAGCAGGTGCAGGATATTGCCGGGGCCGAAATTACTGTGACCGCCCTGGATATGATGGGTATGCACGCCGTGGCCGGTAGCGGCGGGCCCATTAGCATTCAAGTTTACGGAGACGATATCGACCTGCTGAAAACTGTAGCTGACGATGTGGCCACGGTGGTAAAGGATGTTCCGGGAACACGGGAAGTGGAAACCAGTTTTGAAGAAGGACGGCCGGAAATCCAGGTGCGGTTAAACCGAGACAAAGCGGCTGCCCTGGGTCTGTCAGCCGGTCAGGTGGCTCAGACAGTGGATATGGCTATCGACGGTCAAGTTGCTACTCGCTATCGTGTGGGCGGGGACGAGGTAGACATAATTGTACAGCTAGAAGAGGGGCAGCGACAGAACCTGACCGATATCAAGGGAATACGCCTGGCCTCACCCCTTGGTTTTCAAGTCTCCTTGGACGATGTGGCCGAGCTGGTGTTGGAGCAGGGCCCAAGCAGTATTTATCGCGAGAACCAGACCAGAGTCGCTACAGTATCAGCCGATATTATCGGGCGTCCGTTGGGCAAGGTGAGTAATGATATTGCCCGGGCCCTTGCAGTTGCGCCCCTTCCTGAGGGTTACACGGTGGAATTTGGCGGCGAGAATAAGATGATGATGGAGGCCTTTGCTGATTTGAGCTTGGTGTTGGTCTTTGCCGTGGTATTGGTGTATATGGTGATGGCAGCTCAATTTGAATCGCTGCTGCATCCTTTCACCATTATGTTTTCCATGCCCTTGGCGATGGTGGGGGTAGTACTGGGTCTCGCCGTTACCGGCACGCCGGTTTCAGTGCTGGCAGCCATCGGTGTTGTTGTCTTGGCCGGCGTGGTGGTGAACAATGCCATTGTGCTGGTGGACTATATCAACATCCTGCGAAAAAGGGGACTCAGTGCTAAGGAGGCAATTCTCACCGCCGGACCCACTCGGCTGAGGCCAATTCTTATGACCACGTTGACCACGGTGTTGGGCTTGGTTCCGCTGGCCCTAGGGGCGGGCGAAGGCGGGGAAGTGCAGGCACCGCTTGGTATTACAGTGATCTTCGGTCTCAGTATGTCCACGATCCTGACCTTAATCGTGGTGCCGGTGGTCTACACTTGGTTCGAAGACCTGGGGTCGATCTTAACACGGCGGCTGCCGTGGCTCGGGGCCAACCGAGCTTATGGGAGGAGCGTAGAATAATGGGTAGACGAAGTAAGATTATAGCTGCCTTGATAATACTGGCCCTAACGGTGACGGCTGGGCCGGTGCAGGCCGCGTCCCCGGAACGAGAGACTAAGGTACTGAGTTTGGCCGAATGCCTGGAGCTGGCAGCTAGAAACAATCCCCGGTTAAAACTGGCGGCAGTGGCGTTGGACCAAGCGAAGCTGGGACTGAAGGAAACCAAGAGCGGGGTTAGGAAACTTGAGGATCTAGAGAAAGAGGTGGAGGCCTTAAAGGGGCTTAAACCGGAGGAACTGGCTAACATCGACCCGGCGATGTTAAGCATACCGCTCCCGGCTGATCTGGAAACCAGCTTCTTCAAAGAGCACGGCGTTTGGGCAGCCGAACAACAAGTAGCCCTGGCCCAAGCCTCGTACGACCTGGCCGGGGAAGGGGTCCGGTTGGCGGTGCTGAGTGCCTATTACGACTTCCTCCATGCGGAGGCTAATCTGGCCACGGCTGGGGCAGCGGAAAAAGAAGCCGCTGAGGCCCGGCGAGCCGTGGCGGCCCAGCTTAAAGTTGGCTTGGTTACACCGGCGCAAGATTTGGCGGCTCAAACCGGCCTGGCTGGAGCGCGAGCGGGACGGTTGGGGGCCGAAAGTGCCTGTGAGGCCAAGCGGTTAGCGCTGCTTAAAGAGATAGGCTTAAGTAGCGATACGAAAATAACTCTCAGTCCGGTACCGGAGCCGGAAGCTGAGTTCGAGCTGGAACAGACGGTGCGAGCGGCTTTAAAATCCAGTATCGACATTAAGGTGGCTCAGTTTCAATATGACCTGGCGGCGAAAAAGTTTGACTTAACCGGTAAGTGGTACCCGGACATTACTTATAAATACAAGGGGGCCGAGTATGCCTTTTTACAGGCCCAGATTCAGCTTACCGATACGAAGGTGGCGGTGGAGACCGGGGTACGTACCAGCTACAATCTGCAGTTGGCGGCCAAAGAACAACTGCTGCCGGCCCAGGGGGCGGTGGAGCAAGCGGAAGCGGACTTGCGAGCCGCTCAGGCTAAACTGAAGGTGGGGGCGGCTACTGAACTAGATGTACTTACAGCCGAACGGGCGCTGGCCCAAGCCAAAAGCTCCCTGATTGGGGTCCAAAAGAGCTCTGCCCTGTCGGCGGCCAGTTTAGAAGCGGCGGCAAAGGGTCTGACCGCCGGTCTAACCGGGGCCAGTTCCGTACCGGACGGAGGTGCAATGTCTAATGCTGGACCTGAGCGATAAGGAGCAGGCAATTATTGCGGCGGCGCAGCGCATATTTGCCCTCCACGGCTACAGTCAGGCCCGGGTGGAGGATATCGCCCAGGCGGCCGGGGTGGGTAAAGGGACAGTGTACGAATACTTTTCTTCCAAGCAGGCTGTGTTTGAGCAGGCAGTGGAAGCTGGGATGAGCCAATACATGGATGGTTTGGAACACGAGATTCAAAGAGACAGTTCTCCCATTGAGAAACTGCGGCGAATCGCGGTGCTGCATATGAAGTTTGTTACTGAGCACCGGAATACGGCCAGTATTATCATCGCTGATCCGGCTATTATGTCGCCGCACCGGGAACGCTTAAGAGAGATTTGTCAGCGTGCCCAGGATATGGTGGCCGCTGTGATTAAGCAGGGTATAGAGGCGGGGCTGCTCAAGTCGGTGGACGCGCTGTTGGCCACGCAAGCCTTTTTAGGGGTGCTGTCCACGGTAGGGGTGTGGTACTTGGTGCAGCAACGGCCCTGGGATCCGGAGAGGACGGCGGCGCTGGTTACAGATCTTGTTGTGTACGGCTTGGCTAGCCCCGAGGGCTAAGCTTTGCTTTGGGGATGTTCCTGCAACCACCGCTCTGTAGGGAGGGGTCTTTTTGCCAGCTTGCATCCGCAGGATGATCCGTCCCTACCGCCTGTCATTCTGAGCGCAGCGAAGAATCTTGTCGCAGCCCGTACGATTCGGCAAGACTTGGCCCGCCTGAACTCTTTTTATGTGGGGGCAGGTTTTACCGGGTTAATGCCGAATAGACTATAGTCAGAGGTCAATTCTAAAGCAGTGAGGATGAAACTTATTATGCGAAACAAGCGCCACTGGGCTCTAATCTTGGCAGTGGTTATTTTGTGTAGTGCTTTGGCTTTAAAGGTGCCGGCTTTGGTACGGGCTTTTGCCGGACCGGATGAAGATGTGGTCTTCTTTCTTGATGTTTTAACCAAGGTACGGCAGTCTTATGTGGAAGAGGTACCCACTAAGAAGCTGATTGAAGGCGCACTGCGGGGTATGGTGGAGTCTTTAGAAGATCCTTATTCCAATTATCTTAACGCTGATGAGTACCGCGAGTTTAGGGCCAGTACCAGTGGAACCTTCGGCGGGGTGGGTATAGTAATCACCGCCAAGGAAGGATATGTTACGGTGGTGGCACCGATTAAAGGCACTCCTGGCGAACGGGCCGGGCTGCAGCCGGGGGATCGTATTATCAAGGTGGATGAGAAAGATGTCCGCGGCCTGGCTGTGGATGTAGCCAGCCGGTTAATCTTAGGGGAGCCGGAGACCCAGGTGGTACTGGAGGTGGAACGCAACGACGAGAAACTCTCTTTTACCATCACCCGCGAGTTTATTGAGGTGAATCCGGTGGAGGCGGAAATGCTGGCGGATAATCTGGGCTATATTAGGTTGACCAACTTTAACGAACACGCCGGCGACTGTTTGCGGGAAGCGGTGGCTACTTTGAGCCAACAAGGCATGCAGGGGGTTATACTGGATCTGCGCGGTAATCCCGGCGGTGTGCTTAACCAAGCGTTAGAAGTGGCCCAAGAGTTTGTTCCGGCCGGTCCGGTGGTGTATGTGGAAGAACGGGGGCGGGAACAGAAACGGGTTTTGAACTCTAAGCTAAAGACAGTGCGCTGGCCGTTAGTGGTGTTGGTGGACGGGGGCAGTGCCAGCGCAGCCGAGATTGTGGCCGGCGCAGTACAAGATCGCGGTGCCGGTACACTGGTGGGCGAGAAGACCTTTGGCAAAGCTACGGTGCAAGATGTCTTTTGCCTAGACGACGGCGGGGCACTGAAAATTACCATTGGCCGCTATTTCACCCCCAACGGACGCAATATTAACCAAGAGGGGATTGTACCTGATATAGTAGTACCGGCAGCCAAAGAACCCCGCTATCCGGCTCTGGAGCTGGATCGCATCTTAGTTCCGGAAACAGGTGGGTTGGATGTGGCTGAGTTGCAGCAGCGCCTAAAGGCTCTAGGTTTTGATCTACCTAAGATCGACGGCATTTTCAGCGGTAAGACAGTGGAAGCAGTAAAGGAGTTGCAGGCAGAACAGGGCCTGGAAAGTACCGGCCAGGTGGATATGAACACCCTCAACGCTATCAATGAGCGTTTGGCCGCTATTAATAAGGAAGATCCGCAGTTGGACAAAGCAATTGAGGTTCTGCAGGAGCAGATAGCTAAGAAGGCTAGGCGGGCGGCTTAAACGGTGGGGTGCTAAGGCACCCCCCCAGTTGTTTTAGCTGGGCAACCGGTGCATTTACTGGCCAATTTTCCAGGCTTGCTCCTGCCTACCCCCTAAAAAATAGAAGTGCTCACGACTAATAATAGAGGACACCAAACCAGGTAAAAGGAGGAAATCGCGGTATGAAAAGGACGGTTCGGCTGCTGATAGCTGGCCTGGTGCTGGCGGCAATGCTGGTTAGCATCTTGGCACCGGTGGCACTGGCGGCACCAAAGTGGGATGTAAAGCCGGGGAAAGGGCCAAAGATCAAGTTCAAGGACATTGAGAAAAACTGGGCTCGGGACTACATTGAACAGATGGCGTTGGCGGGAGTTCTAAAAGGAGTTAGCGATGACAAGTTTGCTCCGGACGAAAGCGTGGAAAGTGTTCAGATCCTAGTGATGTTGGTACGGGGATTAGGATTGGAAGAGAAGGCCTTGGAGTACCAAAACGATAAAGAGACTATCAGGAGGATGTCTGGGATTCCGGCCTGGGCCCGGGGGTATGTACGCGTAGCTCTGGAGGAAGGGATCATTACTGAAACAGAGTTTAGCAATTTGCGCCCCGGTCAAAAGGCCACTCGCTTAGATGCGGCCAAGTATATCAGCCGGTTATTTGATGAAGAAGATGATTGGTGGGACAATTTTGATTTACCGGGTCTTCGGGATCTGGGGGACTTGTCCGATGATCTGAAAGTATACATTATTTTGGTGGCCAAGAAGGGTATTATGGTGGGTACGCCGGAGGGACGCTGGTTACCCCATAATTTGCTCAATCGGGGCCAGATGGCCAAAATTATGTCACTGATCCTGAGCCGGCTGGCCAACCGGTATCGGCTACCGCAGAGCCAGGTTTACGGTGAGGTGGTGCGGGTACAAACGGAGACCGCCAGTAGGGATGCCAGTATAACTATCAAGACCGATCAGGATAGGTATACGTACACCGTGGCTGACAACTGTGTCATTCGGGTGGATGGTAAAGCGACCGAATTAGAGGATGTGACCCCAGGTCAGCGGGTCTGGCTAACGCTAGCGGGGACTGGCGGCACCCGGGAAGTGGTATATATCAGGGCCGAAACACCGACAGAGACGGATATAAGAGTCACAGGAACCATCAGTGGTCTTACTCTGGGGCAAGATGCCGCCATTACAGTGATAACTGACGGTGGACGCAAAATTACCTTCCAAGTGGACGACGAGACCTACATCAGTCTGGACGGGCAGGAAGTGTTCTTGAGTGATCTCAGATTAGAGCAGCAGGTAACAGTAAAGGGCGTTCAACAAGATAAGGCTAATATAGCCCTTGAGATTACGGCGAAATCGAATCAGAAAGAAGTATCCGGCCAGATTACAGCAGTAGTTACCAAGACACCCTGGTCGTTGTCCGTAAAAGATAACAAGGGGAGAGAGCACACCTTCAGGATTACGAAGCGCACTACTATTCGGTTAAACAACAAGGCCGCAGTATTGGCAGATTTGCAGCCTGGGGATCAGATTGAGGTTCGAGCAGTTGATGACGAAGCTATTTTGCTTGAAGCCCAGCGGGAAGAGCCGGCGGAGAAGGAGATCGAAGGCAAGATTACAGCTTTGGTGCTGAGAAAAGACCCCACTATTACAATTCGGACTAAGGCTGGCCGTGACTATACTTACGCGGTAACTGCCGCTACCAAAATCCGCTTAGACGATAAAGTGGCCACTTTAGATGCTCTTGATGTGGGCTGGGAGGTAGAGCTTAGGGTAAAGGGTGACCAGGCCCTGAACATTTGGGCCGAGTCACCGCCAGACGATGAAGAACGAACAGTAGAAGGCGTTCTTGTTCAAATCAGACGAGGAGACAAAAACTATGTCAAGATTGAAGATGAGGACGGCCGGGTGCACGAGTACAAACTAGATAGTAACGCTCGCTTCTTCTGGGACGAGGAAGAGGTTTCCTTGGTCGAATTGGCCACCGGTCTGGAGGTGGAGCTTATTATCCGGGGTGGAATCGTGTACGAAATTAGGGCCGAGGACTAGAAGTTAGGGCTGAAATCCTCCCTTTCCTGGGAGGATTTTCTTTTTTCGGGGGCGAATAGTATTACTAATACGGTGGTCGGGGAGGATGTTTTATGACTGCTAAATGGTCGCGAACAGTCGCGGTGTTTCTGGCGGGGCTGTTATTGGTGGGGGCGACCCTGCCGGCACAGGCGGCCGGGACTTTTTCTGATTTGCAGGGTCACTGGGCGGAAGCTAAAGTGAACGATTTAGTCACGGCCGGAATCATAAGTCCTGGTGAGAAGTACCGACCGCGTGATCCGGTAACCAGGGCTGATTTCATCAAGATGTTGGTACTGGCTTCCGGTTTGCCGCAGGCTGTCTCCTATCCGCCTACCTTTAGTGATGTGCGGCAAGAGCACTGGTTTTATAAGTACGTAGAGACGGCAGCTTATCATGGGGTGGCCAAGGGTGATTCCACCGGGAAGTTTAGACCCCATGAAGGGTTGACCCGGGAACAAATGGCTTCCATGGTGATCAGGGCACTGAAAGATGAAACCGATGCCAGTGTAAGCTTTCTGGCTCGGTTCAAGGACGGGAATCAGGTTTCAAAATGGGCAGAAGTTGATTTGGCCCGGGCTGTAGCCAAAGGTCTTATTTCCGGTACGGACCAAGGCTTTCTCTTTCCGACCCAGGCGGCAACTCGGGATCAGGCGGCGGCGGTAATCTGGCAGTTGTGGCAGCAGCTCAGAACCGGCGGCCAACCTATCACCACACCGCCGGCAGGTACGCTCAGTGCAGTGGCCGCAGCTTTGGATTTGGATCGGGTTGTCATTACTTTCAGCGGAGCGGTGGACAGCGGCAGCGCCGCCCAGGTAGCTCGCTACCGGCTGGTGCCGGCCACCGGGTTACAGGTGGAAGTACCGATAGAGGCGGTCCAGGTGGCCGCCGACGGACAGAGTGTTACCTTAGCCACCGGTTCCCTAATTAGGGGAACGCGCTATTTGCTGTCGGTGTTGGATCTGACGGCGGCTGGGAAAACCCACACCTTGTCGCTTTATTTCACGGCCGGCGCTACCGATCTAGCGCTGCCGCCGGTGGGAGACAAGAACGTGGCAGTACTTGGCCCAACCCGCCTTAAAGCTACTTTCGAGCAGGAATTGGATCCGGAGTCTGTAAGTGCAGGTCCGGAAGGGAGCTTTACTTTGGCTTATGCCGGCACCGCTTTTAGTCCGGGGATTGTGACCGGGGCTGTGATTACGGCTCCGCGGGAAGTGGTCTTAACGGTGCCTGAGCTGAAGGTCGGGGAGCGCTACACCCTGAGCGCCCACGATTTAAGGACGGCGTCAGGAAGCAAGCTGTCACTGGATCCGGTTAGCTTCAGTTTTACTGTATCTGTCGGTCAACAGGCCCCGCGTCTTACATCTTTAGCTTGCACCGGGCCGGAGAGCTTGGAATTGACCTTCGATCAGGAACTGGATGTGAAGACAGCAGTCAGCGCCGGTAACTACCGCCTGCGCGAAACCGGGGAGCGGCCGCAGCAGGTTTGGGTTACCGGCCGGACGGCAGTGCTGATTTTTCCGCGGCCGCTTACCGTGGGCAGCGTATATACGTTAGAGGTGGAACCGCTGGCTGATCTGTGGGGCAATAGATCGGCGGCTACCAGCCGCACGGTTACAGTGGCTAAGGATACAACGCCGCCGAAGGTTGTCGGCGCCAATGCTCTCTCTGGTACGACTATTGAGGTGTTGTTTAATGAGAAACTGGTTGTGGTGGGCGATATTCTGCTCAGGCGGCAAGGGCGAAAAGTTGATGTCCGCCGGGTGGAGCAGGTGGCTCCGGGACGGGTGCTGGTAAGCACTTATTTGGACCGTGATGATGCTTACCGGCTGGAACTGGCCGGAGCCTTAGACGCTGCTGGCAATAAGGCGCCAGCTAGCAGCTTGTACTTTACTTTTGTCGGGGGTACAAGGAGCGAGCAGGCCGAGTTTCCACCGGAGGTAAAACAAGTGCAGTTGGCCCCCGGCCGCTACGATCAACTGCTGGTGCATTTTTCGGCATCCATGTCTGTTACCGGGGCCGAGCGAACTCGCAACTACCGGCTGACCTGGGCGGATGATTTGAGCGAGGAAATAGCAATTGAAACAGCTGAGCTGGGCGACGATGACCGGGAAGTGCGGTTGACTTTAGCCCAGCCGTTGGAGAAGGGACGAACGTATCGCTACTTTGTCTCCGCTATCGAAGATGCAAGCGGCGAAGAGATGATACCGGCAGCCGGATACTTGGTGCCAGGGGTCACGGCTGAACAAGACGGCTTTATTCGGTCGGTAACGGTGCTGGATGCCCGCCGGTTGGAGGTAGTCTTTGCTGAAGAGGTGCAAGATAAGTTCTCGGCCAGCAACTATGGCCTGGTGGACCAGAAGAGCCAGCGCTTGGTCCCTATGCTAGGTGTAGACAGAACCCCTGACCCGGATCGGGTTACCTTACGGCTAGGACAAGAGCTGGAAGAAGATAGGGACTACTTGTTCAGTGCCGGTAATAATTTGGCCGATAAGAGCGGTAAGCGGTTTACCACTTTTAGTACCACCGTGCGGCTAGCGAGCGGCAGTGCGGTACGGTTTCGTTTCCAGGAGGCCCAGGCGCTGGACAGCCGCAGCTTCCGGCTGACTTTTAGCCGCCCGGTACAAGAGGTAAGGGTTGACTTGCCCGGTTATGTGTTCCAGTATGAATACTATGACTCAGTAGTCTTGGTACGAGCTAACAAGAGCTTTAGGAGCGGCGAGACTTATCGCCCGGAAGTTTGGGCTCGGGATAATGGGGGCCAAGTGCTTGATTGGCGCAGCGTGAGATTAGAGTTCGATCCGGACACGTGGTCGGCAGAAGTAGTTGATGTGGCGGCGGCTACCAGCCAACGGGTGAAAGCGGAATTCAGCAGTCCGTTGGATGCTTACAGTGCTAGCGACGAAAGCAACTTTTATCTTGAAACCAGCACCGGAGCCTTATTGCGCCCGGTAAAGGCGGAGTATGATCCGGCCCGTTTGCTGGTGTGGCTGACGCTGCCCACCTCAGCGTCGCTCAGCGAAGAACGCTACTTTTTAGTGTTGGACGGAGTTCGGGATATTAACGGGAACAAGCTGTCGGCCAAAGAGCGCCATCGCTTTTACGGTGTAGATACAGTGCCGCCGGTGGTGATCCTGCCCTATCTGATTAACCAAGAAGGTCTCCCGGTACAGTTGATCCAAAGCGGCGATCAGACTACTATTGCGGGCCACCCTGGGGCGGTGGAGGCGGAATCCTATCTGCGGGTTCATATTGACGACCGGCTGGTGGCTGTGGGGCGGGCCGAACAAGACGGGAGCTTCAAGCCGCTGAGCTTAGGTCAGTTGCAAGGCCGCCGTACTTTGCGGTTGGTGGTGACGGACCGAGCCGGTAACAGCGGTGAGCGCAGCCAAGTGTATGAATTCTAATGCCGGACGAAACGGTGTCTAAGAATATAGCGACGTCAGATTGGCATCAGCAGAAGATAAGATTAGGGCCAAGCGGATTCACAAACCAGAGCCGCTAACTAAGGAGGGGGTAAGGTGCACACGCTCCTTGTAGTGGACGACCAACGGGGTATGCGGTTGTTACTGAGGGAAGTCTTCCACCAAGAGGGACTGTGTGTGATTACAGCTGCCAGCGGCACCGAAGCTCTAACAATAGTTCGATTGACTCCACCGGATCTTATGCTACTGGATCTGAAACTACCTAAACTAGATGGGCGGACAGTCCTACAGCAGGCAATTCGCCTCTGTCCAGAGCTTAGGGTTATCGTAATGACTGCTGCTTACAACGAGGATTGTGCGCTCCAATTGCTGAGCTATGCCGGAGTGGTGGCAGTGATCGCTAAACCGTTCGACGTACACCGATTGAGGGAGTTAGTGACTCATCATTTATTCGGCGGCCATGGTACCATAGCCGGACCGGATTAGGTATAGTGGGTACTTCTGCACGGGCAGAACTATAGAGGAGCGGCAGAGTTGAGCGGATGTCTGCCTGGGGCTTAATCACCCAGAGAACAACAGTTTACGCCTTGGAGCGGTTACCGCCGGTCTCCCGGCGGTCCTTTTTTGAGAAAATCCCGAGCCCAAAGGAGCTGAAGTCGTACGGGTATTCATTCTAAGGGAGCTGAAAGTAGGGACATAACGTGCTGACGGTTATACTAGCTTTGACTGCCGGAGCTGTCGCTGGTTATTTAGGTATATTTAAAACAGCCGCCTGGTATGTAGCCGGCCCCTTAAGCACTGCCGGAGTTGTGCTGTTGTTGTTTTTCCTGGGCGCTAAGATCGGTGCCGACCGGGAGATTATGAACGGTCTGGCTGTTATGGGTTTAGAAGCGTTGGCGTATGCTATGGCCACTATTGCCGGCAGCCTCCTGGTAGTGGGGGCTTGGCAATCACTGGAAAGGCGCACAAGGAAAGATAAGCAGGAAAGAGAGGGAGCCTAAGTGATTCAGATCGTAGCCGCGTTGGTGGCCGGTATTGCTGTGGGTTATCTTGGGCTGCTACCGGGTTTTGTAGTGGCG
>DURJ01000159.1 GCA_012837285.1 Bacillota bacterium | reverse complement strand
TGGTGAATTTGCGCTCTTTTGGCATACCGTATTTGCAAGGAATGGCACCATTTAGCCTCTCGGACCAAAAAGACTATCTTATCCGTGCACCATGGTGGATGATGCGAAGGCGGCCAGAGCTTGTCGGCAAGGAAAACATTGTACGGCAAGCCCCCGATCAGGGTCCTAAACCCCCGGGCGATGAACGCGGACGCGGCCCTAACAGCATAAGCGGTCCAAAGAATAAAGAGCAAGACAACCGGCAGGCACCGCCGACCACGGACCAGGGGCAAAGGCGCCGAAGCAAACGAGAGCGAAACCGGCAGGGGGGAGAGCAAGGAAAATGAGACGTTGGTTCTTGGCGTTGCTTTCCCTGATGTTACTTACTTCCCAGATGTGCCTTTGTGGGTGTTGGGATCGGCGCGAGATAAACGAGCTGGCCGTGGTTTCTTCTTTGGGTATTGACAAGGAAGACGACATCTGGAAGATTACGGCGGAGATCTTTCGCCCCACGACAGGGGGAGGCGAAGATGGCAGCTCGGGCGGAGGTGGCAGCGGTGGTGGCGGCACTAGGCGTCAGGTTTGGATTGCCCAGGGGCAAGGATATACCCTTTTAGGGGCTCTGCGGGATATGGCGCTGAAGGTGCCGCGGCGGGTTTATGTGGCTCATACTTCGGCGATACTTGTTGGCGAAGAAGTTAGCCGCCAGGGGATACTGGAATTTCTTGATCTTTGGGAACGGAATGCCGAAGCCCGCATCATTACCAATCTCCTCGTCTGCCGTGGTAAGGCCGAAGACGTACTCATGGGTAGTCAAGGAAGTTTGGAAAAGAGCGTGGGACTGGAACTGGCGGGACTCAAACTCTTTTCTCCTGTTAACGGTCATTCTACTCTCCTTAGTGTGCATGAATTCTCATCTCTGCTGGAGGCTAAAGGAGCGGATCCATTTACCGGTGTAGCAGAACTTAGACCAGTTCCCACGATGCCTACAGCCGGTGGAAAAAGCTCCGGTTCTGCCGGCGTAGAAGAAATGAAAACAAAAGAGACGACCCTGGCACTGCGTCTTAAGGGATTGGCTCTGTTCCGGGACGATAAACTGGTGGGTTTTGCCGAGCCCACCGAGGCTCGGGGAATACTGACGTTACAGGGTAAGATCACCAACACTGTCGTCTATGCAAAGGCAACAGCCGATCAGAAGAGAGAGGATAACACCGTGGCACTGAAAGTCTTCACAGCAAGAAGGCAAATCAAGGTGGAAGAAAAAGAGGGACGGCCGGTACTGAAAATAAAGATTACAGCCGAAATAGCACTAGCAGAACAAGCATACCGGGGGGACCTTATGCAGGCCGATGACTACCTTTTCTTGGAGCAACAAGCAGCCACGGTTATCAAGAACGAAGCCGAACAGGCAATCCAGTTGGCCAAGAGGCTCGGAGTAGATCCGTTTAGTTTTGGTGAGATTATCCGACGCCAAAACAAAAAACTATGGCAAAAACTGGAAAAGAAGTGGCCTGAGGCCTTGCAGGACCTAGAAATAAGCATAGATACCCGAGCAAAAGTGCGACGCAGCGGACTGACCGGGGTGCCACCGCTGGAAAAACGTTAGGAGGTCGGCACATGATCTTTCTTCTCGTTTTGTTGTATCTGGCGGTTATTGCCTTCGAGGTTCCTAAACTGGCAAAAGAAAAAAAGTGGCGTGATCTCCTGGTTTTTTCGCTGTTCATGTTAGCTGCCATTGGCCTCAGCCTGCCGGTGGCCATGGGGGTGAAAATTCCAAATATCAGCCGCTATATAACCCGCTTCTTGGCCCCCATATCCAAAGCCATCATGGGCCGCGAACCTTTCTTTATGTGAGGGAGGGGAACGGGCGACTACAGAGGGCTGCCCACACAAGGCCTGGGGTACAGAAGAGTATGGCAAGGGGCCAGTCTCCGCGCCCCTGCTCCCATACATCCGTCATCCCGAGCGCACCACATCCGTCATCCCGAGCGTAGCGAGGGATCTTGCGCTGTAAAGAATGAAAGACTCTTCACTTCGTTCAGAGTGACATAGAAAGTGCATCGGCGGTTTTCCCTCACTCGCCTCGCTCTTTTGAATGAGGGCTAAGCTTCGCGCTGAGGATGGGCTGCGCAACCATCCTTACTGTTACACCTAGACGACTGCTAACAAGGGCGGGCCTATTCCCGCTTGACAGGGGCGGCAGCGTAGGGTATTATTAAGGCAATAGTTTGGTAACTCGTTAGGGCTGTGACTGGGAGGAGTAGGCGGACTAAACCGTCCAGAGAGGGAAACCCGCGGCTGGAAGGTTTCCTCGGAGGTAGCGCCGAAAGTCGCCCAAGAGCCGCTCAGGTGAAAAAAGTAGCCTGGGCCGTGGGCCGCGTTAAGGCCAAGAGCCTGGCTG
>DURJ01000158.1 GCA_012837285.1 Bacillota bacterium | reverse complement strand
ATTGTTAGAACGGGCCCAGCTGGAACCGGGCAGTATTTTAGTGGTAGGGTGCAGTACCAGCGAAGTGCAGGGTCAACACATTGGCAGCGCCGGTAACCGGGAAGTAGCTGCAGCTATCTTACAACCACTGCTTGAGATTGCCGGCGAGAATCGCATCTTGTTGGCCATTCAGTGCTGCGAACATCTTAATCGGGCTTTGGTGGTAGAGCGGGAAGCACTGAAACAGTATCAGCTAGAGCAGGTATCGGTGTACCCTGTAGCTCATGCCGGCGGCTCGTTGGCTGCTTTGGCCATGGATTTATTTACGGATCCGGTACTGGTAGAAGAAGTGCGAGCCCATGCCGGCCTGGATATCGGGCACACGTTGATCGGCATGCATATGAAGCCGGTGGCCATTCCTACCCGCTTGGCGGTGAACCGGGTGGGGAAGGCTTGTTTGGTGGCGGCGCGAACACGGCCGCGACTGATCGGGGGTATGCGAGCTGTCTATGCAAAGCCTGGGACCGAGCTGCCCCCAGACAAAAAGTGATAAACCGGAGGGCTAAATCACAAAGAGCTATGAAAGGGGAAATGCCAGGTGGGGTCTTTGCGGGTGGTCGATCCTAAGATTGCTGGGAGCATTGAGCAGGAACTGTTGCGGCAGCAAAGTCATTTGGAACTCATTGCCTCCGAAAACTTTGTCAGTGAAGCAGTGCTGGAAGCTCAGGGGTCGGTTTTAACCAATAAGTATGCGGAAGGCTATCCTGGACGGCGGTACTACGGGGGCTGCGAGTTTGTGGATATTGCTGAGGAGTTGGCTAGGCAGCGAGCCTGCGAGCTCTTTAATGCCGAGCACGCCAACGTCCAGCCTCATTCCGGGGCTCAGGCCAACACAGCTATTTATTTTGCGGTTTTGAAGCCCGGGGACACTATTTTAGGTATGCGTCTTACCCATGGCGGACATCTCACCCATGGGCACCCTATTAACATGTCCGGTAAATGGTTCCAAATTGTAGACTACGGAGTGAACGAGCACACAGGCCGTATCGACTATGATCAGGTCCGATCCATTGCCAGGCGTGAGCGCCCGCGCCTAATTGTGGCCGGTGCCAGTGCCTATCCGCGCATCATCGATTTTGAAGTTTTTGCTTCCATTGCCCGGGAGGTAGGCGCCTATTTGATGGTTGATATGGCTCATATAGCTGGGCTGGTGGCAGCCGGACTGCATCCGAATCCAGTGCCGGTGGCCGACTTTGTCACCAGCACCACCCATAAAACTCTGCGCGGACCCCGGGGCGGATTGATTCTGTGTCCCCAGGACCAGGCTCAAAGTATAGACAAGGCTGTTTTTCCCGGGATCCAGGGCGGGCCGCTTATGCATGTCATTGCCGCGAAGGCAGTGGCTTTCAAAGAGGCGCTGGCACCCGGGTTTAAGGACTACCAAAAGCAAGTGGTGGCTAACGCCAAAGCCCTGGCCCAAGGACTGATGAACCGCGGTTTTGTGTTGGTGTCCGGCGGTACGGACAATCACCTGCTGCTGCTGGATCTCAGGCCGCAGAAGCTAACTGGGAAAGATGCCGAGGCCATGCTGGATGAGATCAATATCACGGTTAACAAGAATACTATTCCTTACGATCCGGAGAGTCCCTTTGTGACCAGCGGGCTTAGGCTCGGTACTCCGGCCATGACTACCCGGGGACTCACCACCGCTGACATGGACGAAATCGCCGACATAATTGCTCAGGCCCTGACCCGGTTTGAAGAACCCGGGGTAAAAGGAAAGCTCAAGGCGCGGGTACGGGATCTATGTGCGCTTTATCCACTGTATTCGGGAAAACAGATTTAAGCTTTATACTGAATAACAAGACCTACGATGCATCTTCAGCTAGGAAAGGAAGAGGACCATGGCTACCGTTCACGTATTAAATCACCCGATGATTCAGCACAAACTGACTCTAATCCGTGACAAGAACACCGGCCCGAAGGAATTTCGTGAGTTGATGGAAGAAGTGGCGATGTTTATGGCCTATGAAGTGACCCGGGATCTGCCGCTTAAAGAGGTGCAAGTGGAGACCCCAATAGGCCCGGCCAAGGCGCAGGTACTGGCCGGGAAAAAGCTGGCGGTGGTGCCGATTTTGCGTGCTGGACTGGGCATGGTGGAAGGAATTCTACGGCTGATTCCGGCTGCTAAAGTGGGGCACATCGGCTTGTACCGGGATCCGGAAACCTTGGACCCGGTGGAGTATTTTTGTAAGCTGCCGTCGGACATCGGTGAACGAGAAGTAATCCTGGTGGATCCCATGCTGGCCACCGGCGGTTCCGCTGTGGCCGGAGTCAGTTTTTTAAAACAGCGGGGAGCCCAAAACATCAGGCTCATGTGCCTAATCGCCGCTCCAGAGGGTGTTAGAGCTTTTTGCGCGGCTCATCCGGACATTGACGTTTTTGTGGCCGCAGTGGACAAGTGTCTCAATGAGCATGCATATATTGTTCCCGGCTTAGGGGACGCAGGGGATCGCTTGTATGGAACCCGTTAGAGATGATATGCGACCTGATTGGGATACTTATTTCATGCAGATCGCGGTGGTGGTGGCCGGTAGATCAACATGCCTGCGGCGGCGAGTAGGAGCCATAGTGGTTAAGGAGCGGCGGGTTCTAACCACCGGGTACAACGGAGCGCCGGCGGGAACAGCTCACTGTAAGGATGTGGGTTGTGAGCGGGAGCGGCTGGGAATTCCGGCCGGTGAGCGCCATGAACTGTGTCGCGGGCTTCATGCCGAGCAAAATGCCATTATTCAAGCGGCGGTACATGGAGTGAGTATCCGGGATGGGACCTTGTATTCCACCGACTACCCGTGTTCTGTTTGTGCCAAGATGATAGTCAATGCCGGGATCAGGCGGGTGGTTTACCTGGGGAGTTACCCGGATAAGTTGGCCAAAGCCATTTTGGCTGAGGCCGGCGTAAAAGTTGTTCGATTGGGAGGAGATACCGGTGCAGGAAAAAGGGATCCTGCTGCCGAAACTGGATCGACTTAACCCTACATTAGAGTCGACACTGGTTAAGCTGCTGGAAGAAGCCGGAGAACTGGCCCAGGCAGTGGGTAAGTTCCGCGGCCTCAATGGAGAGCGGATAACCTTGTCGGAAGAGCAGGCGATGCAAGTGATAGCGCGAGAGCTGTTGGATGTAGCCCAAACCACAGTGTCGATGATGTTTGTGTTGGAAGAACAGCACGGAGTTGATCTAGATGAGGCCTTGCGCGATCATGTAGCTAAATTGGAGGCCAAAGGCTACCTTTCACCGCGACAGCTGCCAAGTTAATAATTGACAAGCCAGAGACCGGACAGGTAGAATTAAGAGAAGCTGGTACAATAGATAGAGGTGTTTTTATGCTGGCAGCAGGGATAAGTTTTGCCTTGGCAGCCGTAATTGCATATTTGCTGACTCCGGCCGTGTGGCGTTTAGCCGTGCGGACCGGTGCCATTGATCGGCCGGATGCTAAACCGGGCAGCAGGCATATCCACGATACGCCGACGCCAAGGTTGGGCGGGCTGGCTATTTTTGCCGGGTTTACGGTGGCGATAGCCGTGGCGGCGTTCGTATCACATACCCCGGACTGGGAGCACTTACTGGAGCTCTGGTGTGGGGCGCTGATTATTGTTATCGTCGGCGTAGCCGACGACTACTTTGAGCTCCCGGCCAAGTTGAAGCTGGCCGGACAGATTTTGGCTGCGACGGTGTTTGTAGCCATGGGCAATGTGGTGGATTGGATTTCTAATCCCTGGGCTCACGGTCCTTTTCCCGGCATGAGCTACATTGGTTATTGGGGAGTACCCCTGACTATTTTTTGGCTGGTAGGCATTACTAACACCATGAATCTAATTGATGGTCTGGATGGCTTGGCTGCCGGCGTCGGGGGAATAGCGTCGGTGACGCTGATGCTGGTGGCTTGGCAAGAAGGGCAGTACTACGTTACCATTATTACCGCTGCTATTGCCGGGGCCGCCTTGGGATTTTTACCCTATAATTTTTATCCAGCCCATATTTTCATGGGGGACACAGGCTCCATGCTGCTGGGCTTTGTCCTGGGAGCGGTGGCAATTCAAGGCACGTTAAAGAGTGCCACCACCATTGCCCTAGCCGTGCCTTTGTTAGCTTTAGGGCTGCCGATCTTGGACACCAGCCTGGCCATCATCCGCCGCTTTGTGCACGGACAGTCGATTTTTCAGGCCGACAAAGGGCATCTGCACCACCGGCTGTTGGCGCTGGGATTGAGCCAGCGGCAAGCGGTGATCATTTTGTATTTTGTCAGCGGTTGTTTTGGGTTGAGCGGTGTGGCCCTAGCTGATGTGAGTTCAAGACTGGTGGCCATCACGCTGCTGCTGGTGGGCTTGGGGTTGACGTTGGCTATTGGGCGCTCCAGCGGGGAGTCTTTGATTACTAGGCATAACAGTCGGGACATACAGGGCTAGGCGAACAGAGTCGGCGCTAGTGAATACGGAGGCCCCGGGAGGACCTCCGTTTTTTGCTGTAGTGTGGACGAAGAGCGGCCCTCTGCCTAGGTTGTGTGATGACAAAGGAGCTATGGTAATGACTAAGGTTAAGATTATGTCCATATTCGGTACGCGCCCGGAAGCCATTAAAATGGCGCCGGTGGTAAAGGCGCTGGCGGCGGTGTCGGAATTTGACTCTAAGGTGGTGGTAACGGCTCAGCACCGGGAGATGCTAGATCAGGTGTTGGATCTGTTTTCCATCCGGCCGGACTATGATCTGGACATCATGGCGGCGGCTCAAAGCCTAACTCAGATTACTGCTCGGATTCTAACCAGACTGGATGAGGTATTGGCCACGGAACGCCCTCAGATGGTATTGGTTCACGGTGATACCACCACCACTTTTGCTGCTGCTCTGGCGGCGTTTTACCGACAGATTCCAGTGGGGCATGTGGAAGCCGGGCTTAGAACCGGGGCTAAGTATTTTCCTTATCCGGAAGAAATTAATCGCTGTTTAACCGGTGTTCTGGCCGACGTGCATTTTGCGCCGACGACAGTTGCCCGCGGGAATCTACTACAAGAGGGCGTACCTCCGGACCGCATACTGGTTACCGGGAATACGGCCATCGACGCCCTGTTTCTAACGGTGGCCGCAGATTATAAATTCCGCCACCCGGCTTTAAAGGCCTGGGATTGGGACCGGTACCGGATACTGGTGGTGGAAGCACACCGGCGAGAGAATTGGGGGCGGCCGCTGGAGGATATCTGCTGGGCCGTGGCAGAGATAACAGAGCTGTATCCTGATGTAGCTGTTATTTTTCCCGTCCACCTAAACCCCAAAGTACAAGAACCGGTCCGGCGTATTTTAGGAAACCGTCCGCGTATACATTTACTGGAGCCGTTAGAGTATGCTGATTTTGCCAACTTGATGGCTCACTCGCATATAATATTAAGTGATTCCGGGGGGATTCAAGAGGAAGCTCCGTCTTTGGGCCGGCCGGTGTTGGTACTGCGCAGTGTTACTGAACGACCGGAAGCAGTGGCAGCGGGAACGGTGAAAGTGGTGGGGACCGACAAGGAGAAAGTGGTGGCGGCCACCGAGGAGCTGTTAACCGATGAGAAGGCCTACGGTCGTATGGCCCAAGCGGCCAACCCCTACGGAGACGGCCGAGCGGCCAGCCGTATTTTAAGTGGCCTTCAGCGCTATTTTGGCTTTGCCCACGAGCAACCATCAGAGTGGTGAGCTACTGAAAGGGGGCCTCCTTATGCGCAGCCGGATCAGTTGGATCGTAACCGCGAGCAAATTCACCTTGGGTATTGCAGTGGGTATTGTGGCCAGCTACTACCTGGGCAATTGGATTGACACTCGCTATGGAACCGACAGCATTTTTTCCAGCCTGTTAGTTTTGATTGCGATTATAGGCGGGTTTTATAACTTGTATCGCTACGTTTCCCGTCAGTATAGAAATTGAAAGTAACGCATACCCCCTCCGGTTGTCTCATATAGATGTGAGAGAACAGCCGTGCCTTAGGCAGTAGGATCGGCTGCAATGCGGAGGGGGAAGCGCCCTTGAGGAGCTTGTTGACAGCCACGGTATTGTTGGTATTTATCGCTGTCTTGCTAGTACCCACCGCCGTGGTAAGCTTTTATCCCAGCCCAAAGTTGCTTCCTCAGGATCCAGAATCCCCAGGAAGAGCAGAGGTAGTGGAGATGGGACCGGTGCTCAAAGTGTTCCAGGCTGATAGTAATCAAATCAAGGAAATGCCACTGGAGGACTATTTGGTAGGCGTGGTTGCCGGTGAAATGCCAGCCCTGTTTGAAGAAGAAGCGCTTAAAGCGCAAGCAGTAGCAGCCCGAACTTATGCCCTGCGGCGCCTTAAGGCTTACGGCGGCAGCGGCTGCCCCAAGCACCCTGAGGCCGATATTTGTACTGATGCCAGTTGTTGCCAAGCTTATCTAGGGGAGAACGAGCTCAGACGGCAGTGGGGAATTTTTTCTTATCCCGGGTATCGCCTCAAAATTGCCGAGGCAGTGGCAGCTACCCAGGGTTTGGTAATTACGTATGATCATGAGCTAATCGACCCGCTATATCATGCCAGCTGTGGCGGCTTGGGTACCGAGGACGCCGAAGCGGTATGGGGGAACGCGGTGGCCTATCTGGTACCGGTTAAGTGCCCACATGAGGCTGACAGCCCTCATGTGGCCGTGGAAGTATCCTTTAGTCTGTCCGAGCTGGAACAGCAGCTAGGCGGGAAGGTGGCCATACCGGTAAGCGGCGGGGTGAATCTCGAGGTGCTGGAGCGCACAGCTAGTGGACGGGTGCAAAAACTACAGGCCGGTGATGTAACCTTGGCGGGCCCGGAGGTCCGGCAGCGGTTGGGGCTAAACTCCACCGGTTTCACCTGGCGGCTGGCTGAGGCTGGAAAGGTGGTGTTTACCACTTACGGCAAAGGTCACGGAGTCGGTATGTGTCAGTATGGAGCCAACGGACTGGCTAAGCGTGACTATGATTTTCGGGCCATACTCAAGCATTATTACAACGGAGTAGAGGTGGAACCTCCCCCGGGCATTAACTGAGCGGACTATGTTGCTCAATCTTGAGCTTTTCTGTTCCAGTACCTGAGAGGAAATATTTGCTGATTTTTGGATCTAAAAAGAAGGAATTTTGGTATTAACGTAGAACATAGGGGATAGTGCAGGATATACTGCACACGTAACCAGCATAGGAAGCAATTATTGATGCAGAAAGGGTGCTGCTATGGGCAGCGAGAACACAAGCTTGGAGACACGACTCAAGAAGAACATTACCGAATTGTCCGAGGCGCAACGAGCCTTAGCTGAGTTTCTTCTTTCCAACTTTGAACAGGCGGCTTTCTTAACTGCCGGTCGGGTCGGAGCCTTGGTGGGCGTAAGCGAGTCCACCGTGGTGCGTTTTGCCTACGCCGTGGGGTATCAAGGTTGGCCCCAATTGCAGGCTGAATTACAGGAAATGGTAAAAGACCGGCTGAGTACGGCTACCCGACTAAGAATGTCCACGGCATCAGATGTTACTGGGGAAAAATCGGTGGCCCGTGAGGTTATCGAGACAGATCTGGAGAACCTGCGTCGTACCTTGCAGGACCTTAAAGAGGATACTTTCAACGCTGCCGTGGAAGCGGTCATCGAGGCTGAAAGCATTTATGTTCTGGGCGGCCGCAGCGCACGTTCGTTGGCTCATTTTCTGGCTTTCTACCTGCAAATGATCGGGAAATGCGTGCATGTAAACCCCCAGGGCTTAGGTAGCATCTTTGAAGAACTGGCCCCGGTAAAGCCGGAGGATCTGATAATTGGTATCAGCTTCCCCCGCTATACCCGCAAAATAGTTGAGGGCTTCGCTTATGCCCGGGCCAAAGGCGCCAAAACCCTGGCCCTGACCGACAATGTTATCTCGCCGCTGGGACAGATGGCGGACATTACCCTAACCGCCAGGAGTAGTCTGGGCTCATTCATCGAATCTTTCGTGGCTCCGCTGTCAGTTATCAACGCTCTCCTTACGGCTGTGGGCCGCAGAGATAAGGACAAGACCTTGGCATGTCTGGATGAGCTGGAAGAACTGGCTCAGGAGCACAGAATTTTTTACCTGCCGGGAGGTGGTGTTAACAACATTATCTGAGCGATACGGAAATTCTTTGGGAGGTGGTTGTTTCAGACTTGCTCACACGGCTCCATTCAATAAAGAAATAGAGACCACATGAGCTGTGGTCTCTGCGTCCGGTCACGATCCGGCCCCGGCTTGTAGGCGCAAGCTGAGGCCAGGGCTTCTTATTACCCTTTACAGGACCGCATACCAAACCAAGTTTAGCATAGGTATGCCCTCCTGTCAAAGGTAAGTTTGCTGGAGGTGCAGCTGTAATGACTATAACGGAAGTGGACAAACGGGCCATTGCTCTGAAGCGGGCGGAAGAACTTAAAGGGCGCATTGCCCCCTATCTCACAGCCAGAGAAAAGGTGGAAAGCGGTTTAGAACTCAGCGCCCAGTTTGAGCAACGCCAGCAAGAGCTAAAGAGGTTTTTTGGTGCCACTGACGAAGAATGGAACGCTTGGCATTGGCAGATAGCGAATCGAATTTCCGACGTGGAAGTATTAGAACAGGTGATCAATTTAACTCCGGAAGAGAAGCAGCAGATTCAAGAAGTGGGCAGCCAATACCGCTGGGCCATTTCGCCGTACTATGCTTCGCTCATGTCCCAGGATGATCCCGCCTGCCCGATACGTATGCGGGCGGTGCCCAGCATCCAAGAACTATTGGATGTGGAAGGCCTGGCCGACCCCATGGCGGAAGAGTTTACGTCACCGGCACCGCGGATTACCAGGCGCTATCCGGACCGGCTGATCATTAACGTTACCAATCAGTGCGGCATGTTTTGTCGCCACTGCCAGCGGCGCCGCAACATCGGCGAAGTGGATCACCCGGCTAGCGATGAAGATATCCAGGCCGCCCTTGATTACATCCGGGCTAACCCTGAAATTCGAGACGTGTTGATTACCGGCGGGGATCCGCTCACGATGGAAGACGATAAAATAGATTGGATCTTGGGTGAGCTGGGCAGCATTCCCCATGTGGAAGTAAAACGTATCGGCAGCGCTACTCCGGTAACCATGCCGCAGCGAATTACGCAGCAGCTATGCGACATATTTGCTAAGCACCTGCCGTTCTACATTAACAGCCATTTTAACCATCCGAAGGAAGTTACCCCTGCGGCCCAAGAAGCCTGCTTCCGGCTGGCACGAGCCGGGGTGGGGCTGGGCAACCAAACCGTGCTTCTAAAGGGCATTAACAACGATCCCTATATTATGAAGAAGCTCTGCCAGGACTTGCTGCGGATCATGGTACGGCCGTACTACATTTTCCATGCCAAGATCGTTCAAGGCACCACTCACTTTGTCACCACCGTGCAAGACGGCTTGGAGATTATGGAAAACCTGCGCGGCTACACTTCAGGCCTGGCAATACCATGGTACATCATCAACGCCCCTGAAGGCCACGGGAAGACTCCGATTGTTCCTCAGTATCTGGTTTCCATGGGTAAGGACCACGTGCTGATCCGGAACTGGGAAGGGAAGGTATTTAAGTACCCGAACGGGTTTCAGCAGCCGTAAGGGCTGCGGGTATCCGGATCGGGGCTTGAGACTAAAGATTGTTTGGCAGGAGGGACTGCGGTGAACCCGGTGCTGCGGTGGCAGCACCTGGATCATAAACAGAGTTTTCAGAATAAACAGGGGGTGCAGAATGATGAGAAAAGGTTATCGCTGGCAACTCATCGGTATTGTGATGTTGGTTTTGTTAGTTGTGCTGGCTGGGTGTGCTCCAAAACCGGCCGAAAAAGAAGCGGAAGAGGAAAAACCGGCAGAAACTGTATACCTAACCTTTTCCTCCGGCAGTGTAGGGGGAGTGTACTATTCTCTCGGCGGGGCCATTGCTGACACCATGAGCAGAGTGCCTGGATTCCAATGTGTGTCCGAATCTACTGCTGCCTCCATTGAAAACTGCCGTCTAGTGGGTCTGGGGGAGTCAGAGTTCGGCTTTGCGATGAATGACGCTGCCTACAAGGCGGTCGAAGGCATCGATCCCTTTGATGAGAAACTTCCTCTGAAGGCGCTGTTTGTTGTGTATCCAGCACCACAGCATGTTCTTACCCTGAAGGGCTCAGGAATCAAGAGCGTGGAGGATATGAAAGGCAAAAGAGTGTCAGTGGATGCTGCCGGCAGCGGCTGCGAAGCCATGTCGAAAGAGATCTTAAAGGCCATGGGCATGAGTTATGATGACATTAAAGTTGCTTTTTTGTCGCAGCCGGAAGCGGCTACCGCCATCAAAGACGGTAACATCGATGCATTGTTCTGGAACTTTGCCTATCCGGGAGCAGTGGTGCTGGATGTGGCCTCGGTTCGTGACATTGAACTGATTCCGCTGCCGGAAGAGGTTATGGACGAACTAGCAGCCAAATTCCCGTACTATCGTAAAGGCAAGATCCCGGGGGGAACCTATAAAGGGGTAGACGAAGATACGCCAGCGCTGGAAGTAGGGAATGTTATTGTAGCACATGAGGACATGGATGAAGAACTGGCCTATACTATTACCAAGACATTGTTTGACAACGTGAAGTCCATGGGGGAGGTACACCCGGCCGCTTTGCAGATGGATCCGGAGACAGCCTGGAAGACTCCCATTGAGATTCACCCTGGCGCCGCGAGATACTTCAAAGAAGTGGGCACGTTGAAATAAAGATGCCTTAAAACAAAGATGCATTAGATGGGACAGTTATGATCGAAGGTGAAACCGAGTAAAAAGCGAGGGATAAAGGTGCGGTCAAGGGTTGTTGTGCTGTGCGCCTTACTGCTGGGAACGGTGCTGCTTTGTCCGCTGACAGTGCTAAAGGTATGCTCCCCGGCCGGTGATGTAGTGCTGCAACGACCCTTGCCGCCTAATGGTCAGTTCGAACTGCACTACACGCACTCTTGGGATAAAACCCCGGTGCAGGAAGTGTTTGCCAGCGATGAAGACGGAAGTCTTATGCTGGTTGAAGAACGGTACCTATGGATGGGTGCAGGCTTAGACTTTCATCCGTCAGCGCAACTTGACTTCAGCGGTGATATGGTACGGGTGCTTGCGCCCAGACGTCTAGGAATACTTCACCTGGCCGTTGCTACAGTGGCTAACCAACGCCTGGTCTTTGGCCGGGAAGAAGTACCCCTTACCAGCCTGGCTCAACCCGGAACAAAGCTTACCCTACAACTGAAGAAGGCTAGTGTCTTGGCTGTCCTATCTGGATTAATTCCGTGAGCAAGGAAGTGGTGTTGTGTCTAAGAACAAGCAGGGGAACGGTGCCGTTACTCCAACAATCAAGCAGACAACCCCCGATTTGGACCTAGATTTTGGACCAAAAACGCGTGAGTTTAAAGGGTTCCTGGCTGTTATAGTCAGCCTTATTGCCATTGCCGCTTCGCTGTTTCATTTGTATACAGCCCAGTTCGGTGCTTTTTTTGCGCTCATTCAACGAGATATTCACTGGTTATTTATGGCGGTGCTGATCTTTCTCTTGTATCCAGCCGGTCCAAAGTCCCCGCGGAATCGGCTGCCTTGGTATGATCTTGTTTGTATTGCGGCGACTTTATACGCCGGGTTGTATATCCTGATCGATATGCACAATATTGTTACCCGAGCCGGAGATCCAACTCTAACCGACATTGTCTTAGGTATTATCACGGTGCTGTTAGTACTGGAGGCTGCTCGCCGTACCATCGGAATGGCTCTGCCGATAGTGGCCATAGCTGCTCTCCTGTATGCTTATTTCGGCCCCTATATGCCGGGTTTGCTGGGCCATAAGGGCTACAGCTTTCGGCGGATTTTTCCATATCAATTCTTAACTACAGAAGGCATTTACGGTGTGCCGCTGGGAGTTTCCTCTACGTTTGTCTACTTGTTCATTTTGTTCGGGGCTTTCCTCAACAAAACCGGGGCGGGGAAGTTTTTTATTGACCTGGCGTTTGCCCTGACCGGTTCATCCCAAGGGGGCCCGGCCAAATCCGCTATCGTTTCCAGCGGTTTACTGGGTACAGTTTCGGGCAGCTCGGTAGCTAACGTGGTTACCACCGGCACCTTCACCATTCCGCTCATGAAGCGGGTGGGCTACGAACCGCACTTTGCCGGCGCCGTGGAAGCGGCTTCGTCCACCGGAGGCCAAATTATGCCGCCGGTGATGGGAGCAGCAGCCTTTATTATGGCTGAGGTGCTAGGGGTACCCTATATCAGTGTAGCGGCAGCAGCTGCTATCCCAGCGGTGCTGTATTATATCTCACTGTTCGCCCAGGTGCATTTCCGCGCCGGGCGCCTAGGGCTGAAGGGAATTCCTCGGAGTGAATTGCCGGACCTAAAACAGACTTTGGCTCAGGGTTGGCACCTACTGATACCGCTGATAGTATTGATAGTAATTTTGGTCTGGGGCTACTCACCCATGAAAGCGGTATTCTGGACTATTATTCTCACTGGGGGGTTGAGTTTCATTAAGCCCGAAACCAGGATTACCGGACCGAAGCTGCTGGAAGCCCTGGAGGAAGGGGCTCGATCGGCAGTAGAGGTGGCGGCAGCCTGTGCGTGTGCCGGTATCGTAGTCGGTGTGGTTACCATGACCGGGTTGGGGCTCAAGATTGCCGGACTGATCGTCACCTGGTCTCGAGGACAGCTATTCTTGGCTCTGCCCCTTACGATGCTGGCGTCGATCCTGCTGGGCATGGCCTTACCTACCACGGCCAAATATGTGGTGCTATCCACTTTGGCGGCTCCGGCACTGGTGCGGCTGGGGATACCGGCCATGGCCGCTCACATGTTCATCCTTTACTTCGGTGTTGTAGCCGACATTACTCCGCCGGTAGCACTGGCTGCTTATGCCGGTGCTGGATTAGCTAAGGCCAATGCCATGAAAACAGGTTGGACGGCCTGTCAAGTTGGACTGGCGGCTTTTATTGTTCCGTTCATGTTTGCCTATAGTCCTTCTTTAGTGCTTATCGGCACTGGAGGTGAGATTCTCCTGGCGTTTATCACCGCTTCTATCGGTGTTGTTACTCTCGCAGCTGCCATGCAGGGTTGGATTTGGAGCGCTTTGCCTATTTGGTCTCGAGCAATCTGTTTTGCCTGTGCCCTGCTGTTGATCAAGCCCGGCGTGACCACTGACATCGCCGGGGCGATCGGGCTGGCCATTGTCATGTTGCAGCAGATGACAGTGGTCAGAAGAACGCGCAGCCAAGAAGGAATGATTGCCGAACCCAAATAGACAACTGGGACAACTAGGGGTCAGGTGTAAACTGATAATACTAACTTGCATCTGGTTAGCAGTAACGCTTGGGGGTGACCAAGTTAGTAGGCAGGTTTACACCTGACCCTGTATACGTTACCCCTGCTCGGGAGAGAATAGAGTGGGGGTGAAAACATGGAAAAGAAAGGATCGGCCAAGCCGGTTCAGATGCTGAAGGAACGCGTCCGGCAGTGGCTGCGCTCGCTTGAGCTACTGGTAGAGGGCCGCTGGCTGGCGTGGGTTTCTTTAGGACTTATGGTGATTGTTACCGTTGGCGGGCTCTTTTATCTGGCCGGCGATTGGAATCGCGCCCGCTGGGACAGCAGCGAAGATTTCTACTGGTCCGAACCGTTAGTTCCGGCCGAGCCGGCGGAGATGCCGGCCGCAGAGCCGAGCCCGGTAAACAAGGCCACACCAGAACCTGGGCCGCAGCCGCCAGCGACGATACCGGTTCAAGCCGAGGTTCAACCGCAAGCTACTGACGCCGATCCGGGCCCGGCACCGGAGGAACCGTTGGCACCGGTGCTGGCGGCGGGGCAAGCATTCAGCGATTTAGCCTATCCAGTGCAAGCTCAGGTTACGTCAGCGTTTGGTTGGCGTAAGCATCCTGTGTTTGCCGATTGGCGCTATCATCCTGGGGTGGATTTGAAAGTTGCTCCAGGGACGGAAGTAAAAGCAGTTCTGTCTGGAATGGTGGCCGAAGTGAAAGAGGACGATATTTTTGGGAAAATGGTGGTTATCGATCATGGAGTACAACGAAGCAGTACCTATAGTCATCTAGACGAGATGAAAGTAGAAGTGGGCCAGGCAGTGGAAAAAGGCGAAGTGATCGGTACAGTGGGACAAACCGGTATTGCCCATGAACCCCACCTGCATTTGGAGCTCAGATTAGAGGGCACGGCATTGGATCCGGCGTTATATTTACCGGTGCTTGAAGAAACGGCACCGGTACCAATGAACGAGTAGCGACGAAGCCGAACTCTTCGCAGGCAGCCTAATGCCAAGATGGTATAAAACGGGATTGGCAACAAACTGAATACTGCCAAGACATGGTACTGTGGTCCCTACCTTTTTCGGGTAGGGGCTTTTTGTCATTATTACTCCTTTCGAGCGTGTTGTACCGGCAACGATTGTCATGCTGAGCGAGGTTCCAGCCGCTAGCCCAAGAGATTCGTTGTTGGACTGGCACATTATCCCGAACTTGTTCCCAGGTATGCACCTGGGGACTTTGCTTCTTGTCACGCAGTTGTAACTCCCATGTACAAAAATGTAACGTGGTTGTGCGCTGGGCGTCACTCCTTTGTGCGGTGGATATAATTACCATCTGATATGCTGAATCCAGATAGCAATAGTAAGGGGTGAAGTTTCTGTAATCAAAGGCGAAAGCGACTGGAATGCAATCGAAACCACAGTTGGGGGCACCTATGGACGGTGCCGATGCACCTGGCTGTATCCCGCCGGGTCTAACAGGACCAGCACCGGTTAAGATCCCTTATACTCAACATAAGAGTGCCCAAGGGATCATACAATGTGTAGATCAAGAAAAAGCGTTGACTTTTCGTAGCTTCATGGAACTGACTCATTTGCTGGAGGAGGCGTTACAACCAAGAGACGACACGGAGGAGCTGAGAACCTGGCAAGATGCTAAAGGATTGCGGACCGAATGGAGGTGAGAAGGGAATACGGAAGAAGACAGGCGGTTTAATTGCCGTCGGTATGGCAGTACCATCGGTTTGAGGCACCTGGCAGCAGAGCATGGCCTTGGCAAAGGAAATCGAATCACACCGGACAGCAGGTATCGCCGCGGATGTGACAATTGGAGAGAGAATTACAGGATGCAAAAATCTTAAGAAAGACTATCAACTAGGATGGAATGGGAAGAACGAGGAGGGAATTATGTGCTCTACCAATACTTTAGGAGGCCAAGCTTTCCCTCTCCGGGGCAAGGCAATACGGGGAAGGCTACGGTAAGACGCCGGCTTGGTATCAAGTCAACCGTGGCATTTAGTTTACTGCTGGCTCTATTACTAACATTGTCCACCGTCACCTTTGCCGCCGGATCGGATCCGATTTATCTGGGCTTTACATCGGACGTGCATGACCAGACCGAAAGATTGAGAACTTGGATTGACAACTTAAAGCCCAGCGCACCGACGCTGGATCGAATGATCTTTGGCGGTGATTATCCGGACAGAATGAAAGAAAATACTTCCTGGACCATTGCTCAGCAGTGCGTCGCTATCGTCCAGGCTGCCTTTGACCCGAACACACCCTGTGTGTTGGTGCGGGGTAATCATGATAAGCAGGATGGTAATTATGCTCAGGGACTTGTCTATAATGGCGACGATTACGCCGTCTATGCCATGGATGTGGATTCTTCTGCCTTTACGAGTTGGTCTTTTTTTAAATCCGATATCGATGAGTTGGCCGCTGAATTGGATCGTATTGACGCCTCTAAACCGGTGTTCGTGGCGTCTCACATTCCGATCCATTATTATTCTGGTAGGACAATCGGTAATGCGGATGCCCTTCTAACGGTGCTTAACCGGCACGAGAACGTCATTTTCCTTTGGGGGCATAACCATACCGTAAATGACCCCTACTACGGCAAAGTGATGACAGAAGGCTTTAAGATCAAAACAACTTCATCCGGAGCGGAACAAGCCATCAATTTTACCTATTTGGCTCACGGTTCAATTTTGGACGGCAATTATGGTGCATACGGTCTCCTGGCCGCCTTGGCGGAAGACGGTGACGACACTAAGATTGATTTTAGTTTCAAAGATCTTGACGGAGAGGCGGTTTCCGGCGGCTCGGTGATTATTGGGGGCGATGCAGCAAGCGGCAATATCGATAGCGTAGCGCTGACCGGAATCAGAGTACCGAAGACAGGCGAGACACCCGATACCACTGCAACCACCTCCTCCAACAAATATACGGCCAGTGCAGTCTCTTGGGATCCTGCAGATAGTCCCTTTGCCGCAGACACCGCCTATACCGCCAGCGTTACGCTAACAGCGAAATCCGGTTACAATTTTACAGCGTCTACGGAAGCAACGATAAATGGGAATGACGCAACGAACGTCACGCTCGATACCGAGGACACTCTCATCGTGAGCTATACTTTCCCCAAGACCTCGGCTGCTTCGGGAACGACTTATCAGCTGACGAGTAGCCTTGAGTCTGGAGAAACCTACGTGATAGTTGCCCAATCGGGCAGTGATTACTATGCGCTGACCAATGCCACCGCTAGCAGCAACTTTCTAGCTGCCACATCGGTAAAAGTGCAAAACGATGCGGTCGTGGCAAGCGATGTCACGGATGCCATGCTGTGGACAGCGGAAAGCGCCCCTAAGTATATGTATTTAAAAAATAACGGCGGCTATCTCCAACGGGAGTCGGGCTCTGAGGGTAAACTCAATGCTTCAGAGAACGTCCCGGGCGAAGGATACGGGGAATGGCAGTATGAAAATAATAAAACCAAATTATATACCGTAAGCACTAGCGGGCAGGGGTCGGGATCGGAATTTGTTCTATTGTATAAAAGCGGCAGCCCAAGTTATTTTCAGGCAAAGTACCAAGGAACAAACACGATTATCAAACTTTATAAGCTGATCCAGGGCACCCCGGTGGAACACACCATCACTGCAGTGAATCCCATTGCCGACCTTAACGTCCCCTTCGGCACCGCGCTGTCTGAAGTGGGCCTACCGACCACGGTACAAGTGACCTTAGATGACTCGTCCACACAAGACCTCGCAGTAACGTGGGACACCGGTACCCCGAAATATGACGGCAACAGCGCCGGTACCTACGTATTTAAAGGCACCCTAACCCTGGTGGAGGGCATCGTCAACCCAGCCGAACAGACAGCTGCAGTCAATGTGATCGTAGCACAAGCAGTGGAACCTGAAGAAACTTACACCGTGACTTTTAATAGCAATGGTGGCTGTGCAGTAGCTCCAATTACCGGCGTCAAGAAAGATGCCACAGTAACCTTACCCACAGCGCCGACCAAAGACGGATACGTATTTGGCGGCTGGTTCACTGACCAAGCCTTTAAGACCCCATTTACAGCATCAACCCCGGTAACGGCCAACATTACCGTTTATGCCAAATGGACAAAATCCAGCGGCGGTGGTAGTGGCGGTGGCGGCAGGGACATCGTTAGTGACGAGGAAATCACCGTTTCGGAAGAAGAGGTTCCGGTAGGATCTGTCTATCCAGGATTCAAAGATGTCCCTGAAAATGCCTGGTATTATGGAGCCGTCAAGTTTGCTACCACGAACGGGCTGTTCAAAGGCATTTCCGCCGATCTATTCGGTCCCGATATTCCTATTACGCGAGGGACGTTCGTAACCATTCTAAGCAGGCTTGAATTCGGCAGCGATGACAAAGTCCCCGCGGGGGAGGTCGGATTTACCGATCTGACACAAGGTTGGTATAGAAATGCCATTGCCTGGGCTTATCAGAACAAGATTGCTTTAGGTGTTAGCGCAACGGAGTTCGATCCTGACGGTATCCTAACACGGGAGCAAATGGCGGCCTTCCTATACCGCTATGCGCAGTATAAAGGCTGTGACCTTAGCTTCGATAACGGAGCCTTGAGCATATTTACCGATCAGAATTTAGTCAGTGATTACGCTGCTATAGCGATGCCATGGGCAGTGGGCCACGGTTTGCTTTCAGGTGTTACCGAAACGACTTTGGCACCGCAAGACCAAGCTACCAGAGCGCAATCTGCAGCCATACTCATGCGGTTTGTCTCTTTCCTCGCAAAGTAGGTATCTAAGACAGGTTACCGGAAGGCTCATTTGATCCAATATAGAGACTTGATCGGTCTATCACTGCAATGACTGAAAAGGACGTGTTTTGCTGTATGCAAATACGTCCTTTTTGTTGTGTGCGGAATCCACAGTCACCAAGCCAGTACTTTTGACCGGCAGCGAGCATCTTTTGTTCCGGCAGGCATATACATTTATTGCAGTTCAGCTTAGAAAAGGGGGGACGGGCGTGCGGGATCACATTTACGAACGGGTGCTCGAGATCAGCCACTACATTGCTGAGACTGGAGCCACCGTCCGCCAGGCGGCACAAGAGTTTTCTATCAGTAAGAGCACTGTACACAAGGACATGGCCGAGCGGCTCCCTAGGATTAACCCCCAGTTAGCACAGAAAGTGCGGGCTATTTTGGACCAAAACAAAGCAGAACGTCATTTACGCGGCGGGGCGGCCACTCGGAGGAAATATTTGAGGATATAACTTCAGAAAGAGACTTGGTTAAAGAGGATATTTGTGGAAGGATGTAGAATTACTGAACTCGAGGAAAGGAGCGCTCAGCGAAAGGGGCTAGCCTGGATGTTTTTGGGGGGAGACATTGGTATCGACTTGGGAACAGCGACAGTGATTATCTACGTACGGGGAAAAGGAATTGTTTTGCAAGAGCCGGCAGTGGTAGCTATCGAACGGGACAGTGGGAAACTCCTAGCGGTGGGAGCCGAAGCCTGGCGAATGTTGGGCCGAACTCCAGGCAATATTGTGGCTATTCGCCCTTTACGCGATGGGGTCATAGCCAATTACGACATAACCGAAAAGATGCTAAAATACTTTATCGGCAAAGTCTGCGGACAAAGACTGTTCTTCCGTCCCCGGATTATGGTTTGCATTCCGGCCGTGGTAACCACAGTAGAGAAACGGGCCGTATTGGAAGCAGCTGTGCAAGCGGGCGCCAGAAACACCTATTTGATTGAGGAGCCCATGGCGGCGGCCCTGGGGGCTGGGCTGGACATTGCCGAACCCAGTGGCAACATGATAGTGGATGTAGGCGGCGGCACTACTGATGTGGCGGTGTTGTCCTTGGGCGGGATAGTTCTAGGTGAGTCGCTACGAATAGCCGGCGATAAGTTCGACGATGCTATTGTTCGGTATGTGCGCCGCAACTATAATCTACTGATTGGAGAACGCACGGCCGAAGAACTGAAAATATCTATCGGTGCGGCGTTTCCCGTAGAAGAGACCAAAGAGATGGATATCCGGGGCCGGGATATGCTAACCGGTCTGCCCAAGACTATTCGCCTGACCTCTGGAGAGACGCTGGAGGCCTTGGCGGAACCGGTGCAAGCTATTTTACAGTGTGTCAAGGGAGTGCTGGAACGGACACCGCCGGAACTGGCGTCAGACATTATTGATAAAGGAGTGGTGCTAACCGGAGGAGGGGCGCTGGTATACGGGTTGGACAAGCTGCTCAGTAATGAAACCGGAATACCGGTGTACGTGTCCGAACAGGCTATCACGGCTGTGGCTTTGGGTACCGGTAAAGCCTTGGAATACCTGGACAAGCTAAAAGGGAAATCCTCGTTAGTATCCAATGCTATTTTGAAGACCGAAAGGAGATGATATGGTTGATCAGGGGGCTGTACACAGCCGCTGCCGGGATGGTGGCTCAGCAGACCCGCCTGGATGTGGCGGCCAACAATTTAGCAAATGCGGCTACCCCCGGATACAGGGCGGATGTGGCTTCGGCAGGGGCACTGCCGAGCCAGTTTATCTACCGTCTCAACGACACCCGGGGAAGGATAGCGGCGCTGCCGGCCCGGCCGCAGCCGGTGGGCTACTTAGGTACCGGGACGGCAGTGGCCCAAGTGACAATGCTAAAAAAGAGCGGTTTTTACCGCCAAACTGGACGTGAGCTGGACTTTGCCCTGCAAGGAGATGGGTATTTTGTAGTGGCCACCCCGGCTGGGGAGAGATACACCAGAAACGGTTCCTTTCAGGTGAACGACAGGGGCCAACTCACCACCGACGAAGGATTCTTAGTTCTTTCCCGAACAGGGGGAACCATCCAGGCGGATGATCCCGATATGGCGGCTAGCTTAGCTGTGGTGGCGGCTCCGGCTGACCTGGAGCTGACCAAGGCGGGCCACAACTTGCTCATCGCGCCGGCGCCGCTTTATCCGGCCGAGACGGCCGTGCGCCAAGGTGTGCTGGAAGAAGCCAATGTCTCACCGGTGGAGGCCATGGTGGATCTGATCACAGCCATGCGTACCTACGAGGCTGGGCAAAAAGCAATCCAGACTCAAGATCAGACCCTGGACAAGCTTATCAACGAAGTGGGCAGAGTCTAGATTCCAAGGGCCGGACTGCGACGCAGAGGCCCAGGACCGCCGAACGACAGAAGCGGTTCGCTGTGTGTTAACCAGGCTAGTTATGACTAAACAGAAGCCCGTCGGGTGCTTCTCGCCGCTGGAGAAGACCCAAGGGCTGGAAAGATTCTTGACTAGGGAAGGAGAGACAAACCATGATGCGGGCCCTGTGGTCGGCCAGCTCCGGAATGCTGGCCCAGCAGCTTAATATCGATGTTATATCCCATAATTTGTCAAACGTGAATACCAACGGCTTCAAAAAGAGCCGGCTGGAGTTTCAAGATTTATTATATGAAACTATTCGAGGTGCCTCGCCTACCGCCGACGGCGGCTATGTACCCAGCGACCTAAGCGTGGGACACGGAGTGCGTCCGTCGGCCACGCTGAGAATCTTCAGTACCGGTAATTTGCAGCTGACGCAAAACCCGCTGGATGTGGCCATTGAGGGCGACGGCTTTTTCGTCGTGGAGCTACCCAGCGGTGAAGAGGCTTATACCCGGGATGGTTCGTTTAAACTGGATGCTGACGGAGATCTAGTCACCACTGATGGTTATTTGGTTATGCCGGGAATAAACATTCCTCCCGGAGCCAAGAGCATCGTCATTGCTGCCGACGGTACCATCAGCTATGAACTGGCCGGCGATGCCGTTACCGGTGATCAGATTACTTTGGCTCAGTTCCCGAACCCGGCTGGGCTGCGGGCCCTTGGCCGCAACTTGTTTTTAGCCACCGAGGCGGCCGGCCCGGTGGAAGACGGCCTTATTCCCGGTGAGGACTGCGGTAGCCTGGCTTCCGGCTATATCGAACTGTCTAATGTGCAGGTGGTGGAAGAGATGGTAAACATGATCACGGCGCAGCGCGCCTACGAGATCAATGCTAAAGCCATCACCGCCGCCGACGAAATGCTCGGGGTAGCCAACAACCTGCGGCGTTAAAGCCGCTTAAACCTTCCCGGCTCCATTGCATCCCGACACTTCTTTGGGTACGCGGTAGGGAACGGCCTTCGGCCGCAAGCTGACCCCCGTGTTGTTCCGCGGGGTCGTATTAAAGAAAGCCCTGGAACTTCTGAAGGTGGGTGACCTATGGCCATTATTAAATCTGGCATCCAGCCTGTTCCACGACAAGCGAATCTTAGGCGGCAGTCTGACGAACAAGCCCTGCGCCAAGCCTGTCAGGAATTTGCTGCCGTCTTTTGGAATCAGGTCCTGTCGGGCCTACGGCGGACCGTACCCAAAGGCGGGCTGTTTCCCGAGAGTACTGGCGAAGAGACCTTCAAAAGCATGCTCGATACCGAGTATGCCCGCGCCATTGCCCGCTCCGAAGGCAGCTTGGCCGAGGTGCTGTTCCGACAGTTGGCCCACACACAACACAGACTCAACAGGGACCAGAACCAGGAGATATAAAAAATGCCCGGGGAATCGATGAATTGCTGGCAATGGCAATCATCAAACGGCAGAAGCTGAAATAAGATGGCACCACAAGGCCCCGATGTTAGCAGCAGTCCGGCACGGCAGCTTGTTGTGCTTGCTTTTTATCCGTTGATGGTGTAAAATATGAGCCAATATTAAGAGCGATGCCGGGAACAAGTACAAGGACTTGTCTTCTAAAGAGAGCCGGCGCCAGGTGCGAGCCGGTGAAGCAGTTCTTGGAATCCATCCCGAAGCGGACGGCCGAAGTAAAGTAGGCCCGTACGGGTGATACTCGTTAGCGTATCGCAAGTGGGCGTTAGCTGTTTGGCTTGCGCCAATATGGGTGGTACCGCGGGAAACGCCTCTCGTCCCTGTTTTTCAGGGACGGGGGGCGTTTTTATTTCTTCTGAACAAAGAGCAACAAGGAGAGATGGTTTATGCAGAGAAAGCAGCATCTATTTATTCCGGGGCCGACGCCGGTTCCGCCGGAAGTGGCGGCAGCCATGACCCGGCCGGTAATCGGACATCGAAGTTCCGAGTACGCTTCTCTGCAGCGATCTTTGACGGAAAAAGTAAAACAGGTCTTTCAGACCAAAAACCACCTGTTCATTCTTACTTCCTCAGGTACTGGCGCCATGGAGGCAGCCGTTACCAGCAGCTTAAGTCCTGGCGATAAAGTGTTAGCCTTGATAACGGGACAATTTGGTCAGCGTTTTGCTGCCATTGCCGAGCAGTGTGGGGCCCAGGTGGAGCCAATGGAGTTTCCTTGGGGCGAAGCAGTGGAAATAGAAAAAGTGCAGGCGCGACTGGAGCGAGGGCCCCTGCCGCAGGCAGTGCTGGTCACCCACAACGAAACCTCCACCGGTGTAGTAAACGACGTGGCCGCTATTGGAGCCTTGCTGAAGAACACGCCGACACTGTTGCTGGTAGATGCGGTAAGCAGCATGGGGGCCATGGACATTCGTACTGATGAGTGGGGAGTAGACTTCATGGCCACCAGTTCCCAAAAAGCGTTCATGTTGCCGCCTGGCTTGGCCTTCCTCAGTGTGAGCGCCAAAGGCTGGCAGAAGGTAGAGAAGGTGTCGCCGCGATCCTTCTACTTCAATCTCGCCGCCTGGAGGGAAAATGGGGCCAAAGGGTTTTCGCCCTGGACACCTAATGTGAGCCTTCTGTTTGCTCTGGAGAAAGCGTTGGATCTTATGTTAACGGAAGGATTGGAGCAGGTGTGGGCCAGGCACCGGCGCTGGGCGCGGGCAGTGCGAGCCGGCGTGCAGGCCGTAGGGCTAAAGTTGGTGGCCGCCGACGAATGGGCATCACCCACGGTAACCGCAGCCTATGTTCCCAATGGCCAGGCTGATCCCCTCAGAGCGGCGGTTAAGCGCCAGTTCGGCTTCTGCTTGGCCGGAGGGAAAGGAAAACTATCCGGCCAGATCATCCGCATGAGTCATATGGGCTATGTGGATGAGCTGGAAATTTTGGGAGCCCTGGCAATTCTAGAACTAGGTCTTAAACAAGCCGGGTACCAGGTGGAGCTAGGTGCCGGCGTAGCTCAGGCCCAAGCACAATTTTTGCAGGAGGGTTAAGCATGGCTCAGGTCATGATTGTCGATAACGTAGCGCCGGAAGCAGCCCAGGTTCTACAGCAGGAAGGGCACCAAGTGAAGACGGTGGCGGGCAGGCTAAACACCGCCGAGCTTATAGCTGCCTGCACCGGTTGTCAGGGTTTGATTTTACGCTCGGTCACGAAAGTTACAGCCCAGTTTCTGGCGGCCCAGCCGGAGCTGGCTGTGGTGGGGCGGGCTGGTATCGGTGTCGATAATATTGATATTGAGACAGCTTCGAAGCGCGGTGTGCTAATAGTGAATGCTCCTACCGGCAATACTATTGCTGCGGCCGAGCACACTCTGGCACTGATGCTGGCCTTGGCCCGGCATATCCCTCAAGCCATGGGTACTTTGCAGCAAGGTCGTTGGGAACGGGCTCGGTTCCAGGGGGTGGAGATAGCAGGGAAGACGTTGGGTATTCTGGGTTTGGGACGAGTGGGTTCGGCCGTGGCCCAGCGGGCCCAGGCACTGGGTATGCGGGTGTTGGCCTACGACCCGCATATTGATCCTAAGAAAGTGGCGGATGATATCGTCTTGACATCTTTTCCCGCGGTGTTAGGTCAAGCGGATTTTCTTACTTTGCATCTGCCGCTCACCGAAGAAACCCAAGGGATGATCTCGTACGATGCTCTGAACATGATGAAGCCCGGTATTCGCCTTATCAATGCGGCTCGAGGAGCGTTAGTGGACGAACAGGCTTTGGCCGCTGCCCTGGTCAGCGGCCAGGTGGCCGGTGCGGCTCTGGATGTTTTGGCTGAAGAACCTTGTACCGACAACCCATTATTCGGCTTGGAGAATGTAATTATCACACCGCATCTGGGCGCGTCCACGGTAGAGGCGCAGACGCATGTGGCGGTGGAGGTGGCCGAGCAAGTGGCAGCGGCCTTGGCTGGAGAGCGACCGGAGCATTGTCTTAACTGGGAACAGTTGCGCCGCCTTGGAGCTAGGCCGACAGCCTGTGCCATGTAGACCGTGGCGGAAATCGGAACGATCCGGGTGTGTTTGTTTTTGGTCCAACCCTGGGTCCGGGGAGCCAGCCTTCAGCAGGTTCAGTCAACAACTGGCCCTGCTGCTTTAATTTGGAGGAGGAGAAAACAGCTCTTTGGCGAATGAGGGGAAGGTGGGTAAAGTACAGTATAGAGAGGGGCGGATTGAAGATGCTGGATCAGGCAGCCATTATGAACATATTACCGCACCGCTATCCGTTTTTGCTGGTGGACAAAATAGTAGAATTGGAGCCAGGAGAAAGAGCGGTAGGCCTAAAGAACGTCAGCGGGAATGAACCGTTTTTCCCCGGACATTTTCCTGGCCGGCCGGTGATGCCGGGGGTGCTTATTGTTGAGGCTTTGGCCCAAACAGGGGCGGTGGCTCTTCTTAGCGCCTCGGGCCTGGAGGGGAAAATAGCCTATTTTGCCGGAATTGATAAGTGCCGTTTCCGCCGGCCGGTGGTGCCTGGGGATCAATTGCGGCTAGAGGTTACCCTAACCAGAATGCGAGGCCGTATTGGTAAAGGTCGGGGGCAAGCTTTTGTCGGGTCGGAACTGGTAGCTGAGGGCGAATTTACTTTTGCCGTTACCGATTAGGCCGAGAAGTTTGCAGGCAGGATTAACTGTTGCAATTAGAGAAGTATATAGTATTATATAGTGTGCTGAAGGAATGATACTACCATTGTGCCCAGAGGCCCGATCCGGTGGGAAAGGAAGAGATACGATGAAGAACGACCGAACGCCGCAGTCAAATGAAGAGCTAGCCACTAAACCTATGCCGCCTGTCTATGACTTCCTCCGGCCCAAGTTGGAGCGGGTAGCTCAGGACTTGCACGACTCGTTGGTGAGCTATGCCGAAGACGGGTACTTTTCTGCTAATCTGGATGCCGCGTTTCATATCTTCTTTTCTGAGGATGCGTTGGAGATCCTGGATCCGGAAGAGGAAGCAGCTTTTATTTCTTTTATCGAATGGTTCATCTACGATTACCGTTTGTCCCCTCGGGGAGGGCGGCTGATCGAGCGCTTTTTGAAAGAAAGTCAACAAACCCTGGGACCGCTGGAGCAGACAATGCTGCAGCAATGGATCAACTCGACTATTTCTTTATATGAAGTCTACCTGGTTAAGGACGACGGTTTGGGAGCGGAAGACCTTTTCACCGGTGAACAGATTTGGATTGCCGATGCCAACATGGCTGCCGGTGTTACCTTGTGGTCGGTATTGTTGTGTCGCTTACTGCCGGTAGGGGATGTCTTTCAGCCCTCCGGAGCGGCGCTGGAAGTTCCACCCATGTTCAAACATGATATCTTGCGCCAGACCCAAGCCGATTTCCGCCGCTGGCAGCGGCGAGGGAAAAAGGGCGGCTGGCCGGTATATCTAAAGGAACGTGGCTATTTGCTAAATACCACCGTGGCTCGTTTGTTTGCTGCCGGGCAAGAAGAGCTGTTTGTCCAGGAAGAGCTCAACAGTCGTGACAGCGGTTTGCCGCGAACAGGGCTGGGGTTATCACCGGAGATTCGAGAGAAGTTGCTGCGCCAGTATTACGAAGAGTATTATTGTCAGTGGCCGGATACACCGCATCCGGCGCTTAGAGGGTTAACTCCGCGTCAATACTGTCAGAGCCCGGCGGGGCGAAGACGAGTGCGCGAGCTGCTGAAGGAACTGGAGTTTATTGAGGAACGCAAGAAACAGGCCGGCGAGGTGCATTACGATATCAGCCAGCTACGCCAGGTTCTTAACTTGCCCCCGGAAGAGCCGCTGTCGGAACGCCCGACGATTAAATGGTCCAAACCGGCTTACGGGCGCATAGCCGAGGAACTACGCCAGAATTTGGCTGATGCCGGCTATCTTAAGCTCCAAGTAAACAATGCAGTCCAACTATGGGCTGATTTTTGCCGGCTGGGCCGGCCTGAAATTAAAAAGAACCAGTCCTGGTTAGCGGCACTGGAGTATACCATGGCCCGGCTGGAACTTACTTCCGGGGTAACTCAAAAAGAGTTGGGCCGCAAGTATCGGGTAGCTGCCGGTACTATATCAGGTAATTTCCGTACTATTTGGAAGACCTTGGGGTTGGAGAGCTTTGACCAGCGTTATACTACCCAGGAGGATCCGTACAGCAAGCTGCTTAGGTTTTTGCGCTAGGGGGTAAGACCAGATGACTAATGCAGCCGATGCACCTAGCGAGATTACAGTGGCCGGGGAAGTGAGAAGCATCATCTTTCGCGACCCAGGTTCCGGCTTTACGGTGGCAGCGGTGGTGTGTGATGAGGGCGAGATCCGCGTGACTGGGTATCTCGCCACTGTACGCCCCGGTGCCAACTACATTTTTTATGGGGACTGGATTTCCCATCCTAAGTATGGCCGTCAGTTTTCGGCTGGGGCGTTGGAAGAGATTGTGCCTACTGAAGAAGAAGGGATTGTCGGCTATTTGGCCAGCGGGCTGATCCCCGGCGTGGGCGAGAAGTTGGCTCAGCGCTTGGTGGATCATTTTGGCCTTGAAACCCTGGAGATAATTGGCCAACAGCCGGCGCGGCTTACAGAGGTGCCGGGAATCGGAGAGAAACTGTCGCGGAAAATCACCCGGGCGGTGAGCGAGAACAAGGACGTAGAACGGCTAATGGTATTTTTGCGTCATCACCGTGTTAGCACCGGCCTGGCACTAAAGATCCACCGCCAGTACGGGCGTGAGGCCATCGCCCGCTTGAAAGAAAACCCATATTGTTTAACCGAAGACATTTTTGGCGTCGGTTTTTTAACCGCCGATAGGTTGGCGCAAAAGCTGGGGCTGCGCCGCCATGCCCGGGAGCGCTTGATGGCGGCAGCGCTGTATGTACTGCGCCAAGCGGCCGCACGGGGTGGACATTGCTTTTTGCCGACCGACGAGCTGGTACAGGAAACATTGAAGCTGGTGAATGCAAGCGCCGAGGACGAACCGGTGGCGGCGGACGAGGTGGAAACGGCGCTGGGATACCTGCTGGAACATGCAAATGAAGTAATCGAAGACAGCGGCAACTGGTGGTTGCCGTATCTGTACCGGGCCGAGGCCGGTGTGGCCCGAGAATTGGTACGGCTCCTTGGTGATGAACGGCCGATCGCCGCGGAGAAACTAAGCGGGGCCATCAGCGAGGCCGAGAGGGCCTTGGAGCTCAAGTTTGCTCCTTCGCAAGAACAGGCGATCAAACAGGCAGTGCAGCGCGGCGTTACCGTGATAACCGGCGGTCCTGGCACGGGAAAATCCACTATCGTCAGCGGTCTGATCCAGGTATTGGCTAAGTTGGAGCCCGAAGCCCGTATTGCACTGGCCGCGCCCACCGGGCGGGCGGCGCAGCGGCTGACGGATCTTACCGGGAGAGAGGCCAGTACCATTCACCGCTTGCTGGGTTATACCTTGGCCGAGGGTCAACCGGCCTTTACCTACAACCGAGACAACCAACTCCGGGTGGATCTTTTGGTGATTGACGAGTTTTCCATGGTGGACGTGGTTTTGGCCTATCAATTACTGCAAGCGGCCCCCACCGCCGGCCGGGTGGTGCTGGTAGGGGATAAAGACCAGCTGCCCAGTGTGGGACCGGGCAGTGTGCTTAGGGATATTATTGCCAGCGAGAAAGTGCCCACGGTAAGGCTGAGTCAGATATTTCGCCAGGCCGAGGAGTCCCTCATCACGGTCAACGCCCACCGGATCAATCAAGGCCTAGGGCTAAGATTGCAGTCACCGTCGGATTTTTATTTTATTAGGTTGGAAGATGCGGAGGAAACAGCCGAATACGTGGTGGATTTGGCGGCTAAGCTGGCCGACACCTTTGGGTTGGACAACATCCAGGTGCTGGCTCCCATGCACAAATACATAACCGGGGTGCAGAATCTAAATAATTCGTTGCAACAACGACTTAATCCGCCCGGTAGCGGTAAGAAGGAGTATCCTTTCCGTGACAGTTGTTTCCGTATCGGTGACAAAGTGATGGCGATCAGAAACAACTACGAGAAGGGAATTTTCAACGGGAACCAGGGTTTGGTGCTAGATATTGTCTTGTCTCAGGAAGATGAAGATGTGGACGAAGATACCATCTGGGTAGATTTCGACGGGTCGCCGGTACCGTACACACGGTCGGAGCTGGACGAACTCATGCTGGCCTATGCCGCTACGGTGCATAAAGCCCAGGGCAGCGAGTTTTCCTGTTGTGTGGTGGTGCTTAGCACCCAGCACTGGTACATGCTCCAGCGGAATTTGCTCTATACCGCTGTGACCCGGGGCAAGGAACATGTGGTTTTGGTGGGGAGTCGCCGGGCCGTGGCCCGGGCCATTGCCAATAACAAGGTTCAGGAACGGTATACCGCCTTGGCAGCCAGGCTGGCAGATAGCGGGTAGTGGTCACAGTGCGGTTGCAGACCATCCCCACGCTTCGTAGCGCCCCTTAGAACGAACGAGCTTGACTCCCTCGGGGGCTCCAGGCAACTCGCTTCGCTCAGACAACCTCTCCCCCCCTTTCCTCGCTCGTCTGCGCTCCTTTGAATAAGGGCTAAGCCACGCGTTGGAGATGGTCCTGCAACCGCAGAGACCTTTGCTTGGTGGTAGCATTTATTGGGCCACCCACGGTAGTGTTTTGTAGGGGCAGGGCTCCTTCGTGGGCTTGTAACAAACGAGCCCATTTTTTTCCGGCCAATTAGTATGTCACATTAGGTTAAATGTATGTTATAATGAACATGTTAAATGCAACTTAGACATATAATTAACTTAGAATAAGTAAGGGAGAGGAAAAGATGGCAGAAAGAGAGGTTACTCTAAGTGTAATCAAGGCTGATGTGGGCAGCTTTGTCGGTCACGTTCAGGCTCATCCCGATATGCTGGCGGCAGTGAGAAAAAGACTAGCTGAGGCGAAAGAAGAAGGTCTGTTAGAGGATTTTTACGTGGCCAACGTGGGGGATGATATTGAACTGATCATGACTCATTACCAGGGTAGCGATGATGAACGGGTTCATAAGCTGGCTTGGGATGCGCTCATGGATGCCACCCAGGTGGCTCGCGAGCTAAAGCTGTACGCTGCCGGGCAAGATCTGCTCAGCGACTCGTTTGCAGGCAATATGAAGGGCCTTGGCCCCGGTGTAGCCGAACTGACCTTTGTGGAGCGACCCAGCGAACCGGTGGTCATCTTCATGGCCGACAAAACCGAGCCCGGGGCCTGGAACTTGCCTCTATATAAGATGTTTGCCGACCCGTTTAATACTATCGGTCTGGTTATCGATCCTAAGATGCACGACGGGTTTAAGTTTGAGGTCCATGATCTAGTCGAGCACCGCAAGGTGACCTTCTCCCTGCCGGAAGAACTGTACGACATGCTAGTGCTTGTTGGTTCCCCCAGCCGCTACTGCATTAAACATGTCTATGCCCGACAAAGCGGGAAAATTGCCGCGGCCACCAGCACCCAAAGGCTAAATCTCATGGCCGGCCGCTATATCGGCAAAGACGACCCGGTGTGTATTATCCGCTGCCAAAGCGGACTGCCGGCTGTGGGTGAAGTGCTGGAAGCTTTTGCTCAGCCGCATTTGGTGGCCGGCTGGATGCGGGGTTCTCACTGGGGACCGCTGCTGCCGGTGGCCGAAAAAGACAGCCGCCCCACTCGCTTTGATGGTCCGGCCCGGGTGGTGGCCCTGGGATTTCAACTTTGCCATGGCCGCCTGATCGGTCCCCAGGATTTCTTCGCCGACATAGCTTTCGACCGTGTGCGCGAGCAGGTGTTGGAGTTGGCCGATCACCTACGCCGGTTAGGACCCTTCGAGCCCCACCGGTTGTCCTTGGATCAGCTGGAGTATACCACGCTGCCACTGGTAGCGGAAAGACTAAAAGACCGCTTTGAAGACATAGAATAAGCCAATAGAAAAGGAATCCGGCCCGCTTGGCAGCCGGTCAAGGAGACATCCTTGACCGGCTTTTCCGTAGCTGCTTATGCTCTTTGTTTAAGCTCAACCATTATTGGTAACAATACTAGTATTGGTAACAATGCTTAACGAAAGCTCATACCCGGCAGACCAGCTAGCGAGGGCCCGGTCTGCCGGGAGCATAAGGAGGAAATGTTGTGCTCGGGAAACTCCGTTTAACTCTGGTTTGCACTGCCTTTGCCGTAGCACTGTTCCTGCTCTATCAAGCCTATGTGCCGGTCTGGGCCGTCAGTCCGGCCGGACGGGAACTGATTCGGCTGCATATTATGGCCCATAGCGATCATCCCCGGGATCAAGCCCTGAAGCTTAAGGTGCGTGATGCCATTGTTGAAGAGACGGCTCCGCTGTTTAGTACCACTGCCACGGAACGGGACGCCGAGCGAGTGCTCAGTCGGCATTTGAATCAAGTGGAAGAGATTGCAGACCGAGTCTTGATGCAGGCCGGAGCACTGTACCAGAGTCAGGTTGAGCTGGGGACCTATTCTTTTCCTGAGCGAAGATATGAAAATATAACCCTTCCGGCGGGCCGCTACCGGGCGCTGAGAATAGTCTTGGGGGACGGACAAGGGCACAATTGGTGGTGCGTGTTGTTCCCACCGCTGTGTTTTGTGAACGGCAGTTCAGGGCAGGAGGCTACCCCGGTAATGGACGTACCGCCCGGTTTGGCTGAAGAGGCACAGCGAGTTATGGCCGCCGGTAAGACAAAGCCGGAGGAGCCGGCTGCGGCTGAAAACGAGGTGGAGATCCGGTTCAAAGTGGTGGAGGTATGGGAGAAGGTACGGCCCCGGGCGCGGGCCCTTCTTTCCTGTTTGTCACCCTGAGCGTCCCAGCATTTATCATCGCTATGAATCTGTAGTCAGCCGATGGGCACACCTAACTAGAGATGGTCGTCTCTACCATCTTCATACCACCGACTATCAGTCAACATGGTCCTTAGACGGCCATTGAAATGAAAACCAGATTCGTTTATCGTTGGTGCGGCAGCGCGTAATGATTCTGAGCGTTCCTACATTCGTATCCTGAGCGTCCCAGCGTTTGTCATCCTGAGCGTTCCTACATTCGTATCCTTAGCGTCTCAGCGTTTGTCATCCTGAGCGTCCCTACATTTGTCATCCTGAGCGAAGCGAAGGGTCTCGCGAAGCGAAGGGTCTCGCGAAGTGCGACACCGCCCCTACCCATCACTTTCTGCACTGCGAATAATACACTAGCCCACGTGTTCAGGTCGGCCTTCGGGCCGGCCGTATTTTTTTCGGTTGGATTAAGTAGCCACTGTTGTGATAAAATGGGACAAAACCAGCAGGAGGGACTAGTGGTGGCGAAATTCATGGTAGCACCGGCTTTGTTTGAGCTTTTTCCTGAGGCTTGTTTCGGAGTCGTGGTAGCCGAAGAGGTGGATAATCGGGCCGGCAGCCAGGTGGTAAGCGACTTGCTGGCAGCTCAGGCCCGGACCCTAAACCAGGAGCTCGGCGGCACCAACGTACGCGAACATCCGCATGTGGCCATTTGGCGGGAAGCGTTTCGGAAGCTGGAGCTTAATCCAAATCGGTTTCCCAGTTCCATTGAGGCATTAGCGAGGAGAATAGCCAAGAAAGCGGAACTGCCCAGCATAAACAAAATAGTGGATCTGGTCAATATCCTGTCGCTGAAGTATCTTTTGCCCATGGGAGCGCACGACCGGGAGATTTTGCCGGGAGATATTGAACTGCGCTTGGCCCGGGCCGAGGACAGGTTTATTCCCTTTGGCGGGGAAGAGCCAGAACCGGTGGATGAGGGCGAAGTTATCTATGTTACCGATAATCAAGTCCGGACGCGCAAATGGGTTTGGCGCCAAGGAGAGAAGGCGAAAGTAGTGCCGGAGACCAGGCGACTTTTTTGCCCGATTGATGCTTTTTACGGCACCACTGACCAAGCAGCAAAGGCCGCTCAGGCTGAGCTGGCGGCCATGTTAGAAGAGCATTGTGGAGCCAAGACAAGGCAGTTTTGGGTGGATAAGGATAATTCAAAAGTGGAATTGGACTGACTGGAACGAACTTGCTAGCCGTTCCTTGGTAGCACCAACTTCTGCTACTACGAAGTAGCTAGCTTTCTTTTTGTATTCGGGCTGCAAGTTATCCCCTCGCACTGCGGTGCCCTTCAGGACGACCGAGCTCGGCTTTCTCGGGCCGCCTCTGAACTCGCCCCTATCGGGGCTCGACTTGCCCACCCTAAAAGGTGGGGACATGCATCGGCGGTTTTCCCTCGTTCGCCTCGCTCTTTTGCATGTGGGCTAAGCTTGGCTTCGGGGATAATTCTGCAACCATAGGTGTGTAAGGAACAGCTTGGATCCGAAGGATGAGCCCCGTCTCGTTCCGTGGGCTGTCTATTCGGTTACGTCGGCTACGGTTCCGCCGGTAATCTGCTCCAGTTGCTCTAAAGTGACACCTACAGCCGAGTGATCGCTGCCGGCGGCGGCGTAGACCACTGGAAATCGGGCCAGGCTTTTATCTAGCAAAATCTTGATTTTGCTCTCCGCTGGCAGATCAAAGGGGCAGACGCCACCGATGGAGTAACCGGTAACTTTTTGTACTTCCTTAACACTTGCCATGCGCGGCTTGCTGCCGACAACGGCTTTAAGCTTACCAGACCTTACTTTTACATCACCGGCTGTTACTACCATGGCGTATTCATCATCGCCAATTCGGAACAGGAGTGACTTGGCTATTTGGCCTACTTCTGTTCCCAAGGCTTCAGCCGCCAGTTCGGCTGTAGCCGTATTCTCCGGCGTATCGATAATCTTCAGGCCCAAATCAAACTGATTGAGCCAGGCCTGAACCTTGGCATGTACGTCCAATTCTGCCACACCTTTCCTTAACTTGTTCTAACTGTATCTTACCGCTTCAGTATACTGGAATCAACCTTCGGCCCTAAGAGGGCCTATTGACTTCAGGGACTAAGGGAGCTAGCTGAAAGAGTCCCTTGTTGTTATCCTGCCTGTTCTTGCGCTGGCGAAGGATCTTTAAACCATTGAAAGCACTGGTTTATGCAATTCCGTTTTTGGAATAAGTGACAAAAAACATGTTTTTATGGTCTTGGACTAAGGCTATGGGCACAAGACTTGTGGTTGAAAATGGAAGCGCCTCAGGGTAGGATTTCTATTATTGGGGTAGAAGTCTATATCTGGACATACTTGACAGGGGAGGAGAAATCTTGCGCTACAGAAAGTGTAAATGGTTATCACTGGTTACAGCGTTACTTATCGTGCTGGTATCTGCAGGCACGGTGTGTGCTCAGGAGGCCGAGGTTATTTACAGAGAGAGCAAAATACAACCTGTGGCCCCTGGAGTTACCTACGAAACGACTTGGCAGTTCACCCCGGCCGGATGGTTACGATTTCATGTTATCAGGGCCGATATTACTAACCCTAACGTTCGCAGCGACTTACTATTAGGGGAAAATGGTCTCGCTGTGACCGAACGTCTCAGTGACATGGCGGCTGAGACCAAAGCCGTAGCGGCCATAAACGGTGATTTCTTCTTCGGCCGCGGCAGCGGGGCACCGTTGGGGCCGGTGGTGACGGGCGGGGAGCTTCTGTCCAGCCCTTCCCTACGCCAAGACCTGGCTGTGTTTGGTCTCCGCGCCGATAGGGGTGCCACTGTCGGCAGCCTATCGTTTCAGGGGCAAGTTAAGTCTGATGCCGGTCCCCATTTTCCCTTGGCCGGTTGGAACAAGCCTGGGGATAGCTACCATGAGTTACACGGTTTTGACAGCCATTGGGGAGAGGCTACGCCGGCTGCAGTTCCGGCAGGCAGCATGGCCGCCATCATCAGAAACGGCGTGGTGGCAGAATTAGTGCCGGCCACTGGCGGGGTAACTATGGCGGCGGGAGAACAGGTTCTTATCGGTGCTCAGGCAGCAGCGGAGTTTCTCCAATCGTACCTTACTCTCGGTAGCCGGGTGGAGATTGATCTGTCTACTGTTCCGTCCTGGGAGGAATTTGCCTGGACAGTGGGCGGCGGTACGGTACTGATTAGAGACGGGCGGATTGTACCCTTTACCCACGAAGTAAAAGGGAACAACCCCCGCAGCGCCGTAGGTATTAGTGCCGATGGCCGTCAGCTAATTCTAGCCGCTGTGGACGGGCGGCAGGAGGAAAGCCGGGGGCTGTCTCAAACTGAATGGGCCGCTGTGCTTCTGAAGCTCGGTTGCTATCAGGCTTTGAACTTAGACGGCGGCGGCTCCACCACGGTTCTGGCGCGCCGCCCCGGGGAGAGTAGTGCGGCGGTGGTGAACAAACCGGCCGAAATTAGGGAGCGTTCGGTCAGCAACGGCATCGGCATTTTCAGTAAGGCGCCTCAGGGGGAGCT